>NZ_JAGPXQ010000014.1:0-131139 GCF_018070435.1 Micromonospora sp. C51
GTCTCCGCCGCGTCCGCACCGGGCGGCGGCCCGGCGGACGGGGATGGGGAGATCGTGACATCGGCGGCCGGCGCACCGGCGGCCGTGGATACGGCGCTCATCGGGCACCCGCTCGGACGCCGGCACGGGCAGCGCCGAAGCGGCGGAAGCGCCGTCGGCGTCGTTGGACGAGGGTCACCGTCGGCACGTCCAGCAGCGGCAGCAGGTTCGCCAGCAGCGCCTGGCGGACGGTTCGGGCCGTCGCCTCGGGGTCGTCGGCGGCCGAACCGTCCGGCTCGGGTACGACCTCGTCGACGACCCCGAGCCGGCACAGATCCGGCGCGGTCAACCGCAGCGCCCGGGCCGCCTGCGGGGCGGCGGTCCGACCGGGCCAGAGGATCGCGGCGCAGCCTTCCGGACTGATCACCGAGTAGACCGCGTGCTGGAGCATCAACACCCGGTCGGCCACCGCCAGGGCGAGGGCACCACCGCTGCCGCCCTCCCCGATCACCACGGTCACCACCGGTGTGGGCAGCACGCTCAAGGTCAGGATGTTCTCCGCGATGGCCGCCGCCTGGCCGTGTTCCTCCGCCTCGACGCCCGGATCGGCGCCCGGGGTGTCGACCAGGGTCACCACGGGCAGCCCGAGTCGAGCCGCCAGTCGCATCAGCCGCAACGCCTTGCGGTGGCCCGCCGGGGTGGCCATGCCGAAGTTGCGGGCGGCCAGTTCGGCAGTGGTGTGTCCCTTCTGGTGGCCGATCACCATCAGGTGCCGGCCGTCGAGCCGCGCCAGCCCACCGACCACCGCCGGGCAGTCGCCGCCGAGCCGGTCGCCGTGCAGCTCGGTGAAGCCGTCGAAGGTGGTCTCCAGGTAGTCCAGGGTGGTGGGGCGGCCGGGGTGCCGAGCCAGGCGTACCGTCTCCCAGGCGTCGCGGACCGGCGTCCGGGACGTGGGCATCGGGCGGGACGCCTCGGGCGGCGGGGCGGTTGCGCCGGGTCGGTTCGTGGCCCGGCGGCGGGTGGCGGCGAGCAGGGTGGCCAGTCGGGCGCGCAGCGCGTGCCGGGGTACCACCATGTCGACCTGGCCGTGTCGCAGCAGGAACTCGGCGGTCTGGAACCCCTCCGGGAGGTTGCGTCCGGTCACCTGGCGGATCACCCGGGGACCGGCGAAGCCCATCCGGGTTCCACTCTCGGCGAGTACCAGGTCGGCGCTGGTGGCGAAGGAGGCTGCCACCCCGCCGTAGGTGGGATCGGTCAGCACGCTGACGGTGAGCAGCCCGACCTCGCGCAGCGCGGCCATCGCCTGGCTGACCGTGGCCATCTGCATCAGCGAGAGCGCACCCTCCTGCATCCGGGCGCCGCCGGAGGCGGTGACCAGGACCAGTGCGATGTCGAGTTCCAACGCCTGCTCGGCGGTACGGGTGATCAGCTCGCCGACGGCGCAGCCGAGACTGCCGCCGAGGAACCGGAAGTCCATCACCGCGAGCGCACAGCGCGACCCGCCGATCGTGGCGGTGCCGCAGAGCACCGCCTCCGCCAGGCCGGTGTCGGCGCGGGCGGCGGCGAGCCGGTGCGAATACGGCAGGACGTCGACGAAGCCGATCGGGTCCACCTCGACGGCATGCTCCGGCAACGGCCGGAACGATCCGGGATCGGCCAGTTGGCTCACCCGCTCGGGTGCGGCGAGTCGGGCGTGCAGGCCGCACTCCGGGCAGACGTCGAGATTACGGCGCAGCCGCTTGCGGTAGAGCAGGGCGGCGCAGCCGCCGCACCGGGACCACAGCGACTCGCCCGAGGGCGCGGTGGCGGTCACGGCCGGCGCCCGTCGAAACGGTAGAAGCAGCGCGCCATGGCGTCCCGGGGCGCGCGCCAGTCCGGCCGGTACGGCGAGATGTAGGCACTCAGCCGGCTGCTGACCCGGACGAACTCCGGGTGCTCCCGAACGGCCTCGACGGCGCCGTCGCCGGCCGACTCGGTCTCGATGAGATGCACGTACAGGTCGTGCAGGCGGTACAGCGAGCGATGCCGGACCCCCACCAGGCGGGGCAGTTCGGTCGTGTCGGACTCGGCGAAGATCTCGGCGACCGCCGATTCGGCGGTCGGGACCACCTTCGCGACGATCAGCGTTCGGTCCATGCTGGTCCTCCCCCCAGGGGGTCGGTCGGACGCCACCGGGTGTGCCCGGACGGCTGCCGCCACGATGCGCAGCACCGCGTCACCCGGGCGTCACAGACGCCCCCGGAAAGAACGGGAGCCGGTGACGCTGTGTTGACGCAAGCTGTGGTTCAGCTGAGCGGCCATGGTTGCCATGATCGGCGCGATTGACCAGTTCAGAGGCAGTCTCACAGAAGCTGACGAGTTACATTACCGACAACATCGTTGACTCAGAGTAATTGCGATTGATAATCTTCGCGACGGTCGGACCCGGCACCGCACCCCACGTGCGACGGCCCGACGAGTCGACAGTGGCGTCCCGGCGGCCACGCCGGGCCCGGCCGAGACCCGCAACCGACGCGTTTCGCAGGGGGTGCCGCCGTGGCCGCTGTTTCGCCCACGCCCACCACCGGCCAGCCCCACGACGCCGACATCCGGCTGCATCTGCTCGGCGGCTTCCGCCTGACCCACGGCGACACCCCGGTGGTGGTGCCCCGCGGCCTGCAACGGATCATCGCGTTGATCGGGCTGCGACCCGGGGCCACCCGTACCCACCTCGCCGGTCTGCTCTGGCCGGAGGCAACCGAGGAACGGGCGCTGTCGTCACTGCGGACCGCGCTGTGGCGACTGCGTCAGGATCCGTACTGCCCGCTGAGCACCGCCGCCGACACCGTCCGCCTCGACCCGCTGGTCCGAGTCGACGTCGACCTGCTCATCGACACCGCCGGTCGGGTTCGCGACGGCCACGCGCCGGGCGATGCCCCGAAGGCCCTGGCCGCCGGCCGGCACGACCTGCTGCCCGGCTGGTACGAGGACTGGGTGCTGGCCGACCGGGAACGGTTGCGCCAGCTCCGACTGCACATGCTGGAGCAGGTCGCCGGCCAGCACCTGGCCACCGGGCGGCACGGCGAGGCGTTGGAGGCGGCGCTGGAGGCGATGGCCGCCGAGCCGTTGCGCGAGACGCCACACCGGCTGGTCGTGCGCATCCACCTCGCCGAGGGAAACGCCTTCGAGGCGGTGCACGCCTATTACGTCTACCGGGATCTGCTGCTGCGGGAACTGCGCCTGGAGCCGTCGCCGGCGATGAGCGCGCTGCTCGCGGAGACCCTCGATCCCATCCGGCGCGCCAGCCGGCCGGCCAGCGGACCCCGCCGGCACGTGGTCACCCGCAACGCCGCTCCAGGCCCGTTGACGATGCGTCACCGCACCGATCCCGGACATTGACGGGCAGGTGACTGTGCGGGCGACAGGGTGGGGTCACAGCGGCCCGACACCCGGTGTCCGTCCGGGCCGAACCACCGGTGAGAGGGGATCCGATGAGCCGTCTAGTGATCGTCAACAGAATCATCCCGGGCGCGGAGGGTCGCGTGGCGCAGATCTTCGCCGAGTCCGACGAGACCGAACTGCCCAGCCTGACCGGGGTTCGCCACCGGTCCCTGTACTGCCTGCACGATCTGTGCGTACACCTCATGGAGACCGACGACGTCGGCGCGGACGCCCTCGCGGCGGCCCGCAACCATCCGTTGTTCCAGCAGGTCAACGAGCGGTTGTCCGCGCACACCTCGCCGTACCTGCCCACCTGGCGCTCGCCGCGTGACGCGATCGCCAACTGCTTCTACCGCTGGGATGCGGCGGACGTTCCGGCACCGCGTGTGGCCGGCTGACCGGGCGAGAACATGACGACCCGAGCACCGCACGTCCTGGTCATCGGCGCCGGCACCGGCGGCCTCTGCCTGGCCCACGGGCTGCGCCGGGCCGGGATCGGCGTCGAGGTCTACGAACGACACCGGGCCAGGGGCGAAGGACTGCTCGGCTACCGGGTGGGCATCGGCCCCACCGGCAGTCGGGCCCTGCGTGACTGCCTACCGCCCGAGCTGTTCGAGATCTACCTGGCCACCTGCGCCCGCTCGCCCCGCTATTTCAACGTGCTCAGCGAGAAGATGCGCCACACTGCGTCCTTTCCGTTGCGACCGGACACCCATCCGGTCGACACGGAACGGTCCGTGGCCCGGATGACGCTGCGCCAGGTGCTGCTGACCGGACTGGAGGACGTGGTGCACTTCGACCGCACCTTCACCCGGTACGAGCAGCACGACGACGGCACGGTCACCGCCCACTTCGCCGACGGTGGCACCGCCACCGGTGACCTCCTCGTGGCGGCGGACGGCACGCACTCCGCGGTCCGCCGCCAGTACCTGCCGCACGCCGTCATCCGGGACGCCGGCACGGTCAACATCGCCACCCGGGTACCACTCACGGCGCACACCCGGTCCCTGCTGCCGGAGAGCGTGCAGCGGGGCATCTCACTGATCTTCGGCAGCGGCGGGGTGATGGGCGTACTGCACGTGATGGAGTTCAAGTGGGACCGCGACGGCCGGCTGAAACCGGAAACCAGCTCGGCGGACGCGAAACTGCTCGCCGACTGGCCGGGACTGCGGCACGACCCCACCCGCGACAACATCAACCTGGTGGTGTGGAGCACGGCCCGCCGGTTCCCGTCCGACGTGATGAGTCGCCGGGGCACGGAGTTGATCGGGGTGGCCCTGGAACTGACCGCCAACTGGCACCCTCACCTGCGGGAACTGCTCAGCCTGGCGGACCCGGAGAGCGCCCTGCCGATCCGGGTGTCCACCTCGGAGCCGGTGCCGCCCTGGAAGAGCAGCACCGTCACCCTGCTCGGTGACGCGATCCACACCATGACGCCGGGGCGCGGAGTGGGGGCCAACACCGCGCTGCGCGACGCGAACCTGCTGCGGCGGCAGCTGATCCTCGCCACCGCCGGTGAGAAGAGCCTGGTGCAGGCGGTGGCCGACTACGAGGCGGCGATGGTTCCGTACGGCTTCGCCCGGGTCGCCGACTCGCTGGGGCGCAGCGGCACCAACGGTGACGATCGCATGTACCAGCCGGTGTTCGGACGGCTCGCGCTGCTCGGTGCCCGGGGCTACTTCCGGGTCACCAGCCGGGTTCCCCGGTTGCGGCGCAAGTTCATCGACGACTTCTACACCTACCGAGGTGAGCAGGACTGATTCCCATCGCGGCCCCGGCACCCGACCCGGTGCCGGGGCCGCCTTGTGTCCACACCCGCACGGTGACACCACACCGTCCGTCCCGTACCGGACACCTGCCGTAGCCTCCGCGCGTCCGGTACGGACTGTTACCTGGCCTGCCTGTCGTCCCGGCCGCGCGTGTGCAAAGCTGCGGCGAGTTTTTCTCGCGACGATCCGGACGTGAACCTCAGGGAGGGTTACCGTGGGCGAGTCCTTCGGGAGCTGGCTGATACTGCTCGTGGCGCTGCTGGCGGGGCTGGCGGTGGGCTGGGTACTGCTGCGTGGTCGGCGGTCGGAACCGCCCGCGCCGACGGCCGGTACGGCGAGCGACGCGACCACCGAGGCGAGCGAGCCGGCCCCGGTCGCCGCCGGGACCGCGCAGTCGACCGCCGCGACCGAACCAACGACCGAGCCCGCTTCCGTCGCGCCGACGGGCACCGAAACCGCTACTGCGACGCGGGCCGAGCCAACCGAGGCCGAGCCGGCCCCGACCGCCGCCGCGGAGCCGGCCGGCAGCACCACCGAGGAGCCGGTGACCGGTACGCCCGCCGATGCGACGCGGGCCAGCGAACCGCTCGCGGGCGACGTCGACCCGACGTCCATCCACGAGGGACCGACGGCGGACACCACGGCGGAACCGCGACCGGCGGTCGCCACTCCGCCGGTCCGACCCAAGGACACCACCGAACCCGCGACGGCAGCCAGCGCAGTCGACCCGCTCGCGACCGAGCCGGCCGTCGCCGCCCATCCGGTGGTGACCGAGCCGGCCACGGCAGCCGATCCGGTCGCGGCGGAACCGGTGGCCGCTCAGGCCGACGACTTCCGGCGCATCCAGGGGGTCGGCCCGAAGATGGCGGCGGCGCTGCACGGCGCGGGCATCCGGACCTACCGGCAGCTGGCCGAGCTGGACGAGACCGCGCTGCGGGAGACCGTCAAGAACGCCGGGCTGCGCGCCACCGCCAGCCTGGCCACCTGGCCTCAGCAGGCGAAGGTGCTGGCCGCCCAGGCCGACAGCGAGTCCTGACGACCCCGGGCCGCCGGTCACGGAGACGCCCTCGTGGGGCCCCGTGACCGGCGGCTCGGTGTACGCCATTCCGGTGACCGACCTCGACCAGGGCACGCTCCGGCCGGAACGCCGTTACGGTCGGTACGCCGGCCAAGCCGGCACGCCGCACTGTCGCCGGCTGCCGGGGGTCATCCGTGCCGTTCGCCCAGCAACAGCCCGACAACCCACGGCGACCTCCCACCCGCAGCTCCACCACGACCCGCCGGGTCACCCTCCTGGAACTGTTCTTCGACCTGGTCTACGTCGTCGCGTTGGCGCTCATCTCGCGCGGGCTGGCCGAGGAGATCAACTGGCACCAGGCCGGCCAGGCGTTGATCCTGCTGGCCGCGGTGTGGTGGACCTGGACGATCACCAGCCTGGTCACCGACCTGTACGACCCGGAGCGCACCGAGATCAAGGCCCTGGTGCTCGCGGTGATGTTCGGAGTGCTGCTGATGGCCAGCGCGATCCCCAAGGCGTTCGGCGATCGGGGGCTCACCTTCGCCGGTGCGTACGTCGCCATCCACCTCGGACGCGGGTTGTTCATCATTCCAGCGGTTCGCAACGACCCGCAGGTCCAACGACGGGCGGCCAGGATCTTCTGCTGGTTCACGCTGTCGGCGGTGCCGTGGATCGGCGGCGCGTTCGTCTCCGAGGATGCGCGAATGGTGCTGTGGCTGCTCGCCCTCGGCCTCGACTACCTCGGGCTCCGGCTGTCCTATCCGGTACCCGGGCTGGGCAGCGTCCCCGCTTCCCTGTTCAGGTTGACCGCCGAACATCTCGCCGAGCGGTATCAGCAGTTCTACACCATCGCGCTGGGCGACGCGATCCTCGTCACCGGCATCGCCTACACCACCAATCACTCGGAGCTCGAGGACGCCGGGGCACTGCTGCTGGCCTTCGCCACCACCCTGCTGCTCTGGCGGATCTACGTGCACAAGGCCGGGGAACTGCTACCCGTCGCCATCAAGGTCATGAAGAAGCCGACCCATTTCCTGGGCACCTCCCCCTACACCCACCTGGTGATGGTCGCCGGGGTGGTCACCACGGCGGCCGGCTTCGAGGTGATGCTGCACACCCCCACCCTGCCCGCGCCTACCCCGCCGGAGTGGACGGCGATCATGCTCGGCGGCCCTGCGCTGTTCCTGGTCGGCCGGGCCCTCTTCGAACATGAGGTGTTCAACCGGGTGTCGTGGTCCCGGCCCGGCGGCGTGGTGGCACTGATGGCGGTGGCACCCGCGACACTGTTTCTTCCATCGCTGACCGCTGGGTTGGCCGCGCTGTTGGTGCTCGCCGGGGTGGCGCTGGCCGACCTCCGCCACACCCGCAACCGTCCGCCTGAGGCACCCATGCCGCCGTAGGTCACGCCGGCCTCCGTTAGCCACTCGGCGCGTCTGGGTACAAGGCCCACACCTTGCAACTCAACCCCCGAATCTGTGGAGGAAGCCATGCGTGGCACGTCGATATTCGGAGTCCTCGTGGTGATCTGGCTCGTCATCGGCGCCATCGCCGCCGGTCAGCGCGGCTACTACAGCGACGAGGAAGCAAACTGCGCCGAGGTCGGCACGATCCTGGTGACCATCGCCGCCGGGCCGTTGAACTACGTCGGCGCCAACCCGAAGGTCGACTGCGAACTGCCCCAGCCCTCTCAGTGAGCTCGGGGAACACGAACAAGGCCCGTGCCGGATTCGGACACGGGCCTTGTTCGTCGGCGGTATGCGGCTGCCGACCGTCACGGCTCAGCGGAAGCAGTGCGCCACCGGCACCTTGCTACCCGCACAGTTGGTCGGATTGTTCTCGATGACGACGCTGTCGTCATCGATCTTGACCTGGGCCCGCTCGGCCTGGATCCCGCCCGCCTTGACGGTGGACTGGTTGCCGATCACGTGGCTGCGGTAGAACGAGGTCGAGCCCGCGGTCACGAACAGCCCCGCCCCCTGCGACCGCTTGCCGACCGCGGCGTTGCCCTTGACGTCGCTGCCCCGCACGAGCAGGTTCGACCTCTCGGCGTAGATGCCGCCGCCGTTGCCGCGGGTGGTGTTGTCGCTGACCACGCTGTCGTCCACGGGCAGCAGGCCCTGGAAGGTGGAGATGCCGCCGCCCTTGACGGTGGCGACGTTGTCGCGGACCGTCAGCTGCCGCAGCACCAGCACCGCGTCGGAGTTGGCCAGGCCACCGCCGATCTCGGCGCTGTTCTGCGCCACCAGCGTGTCGAAGACCTTGGTACGGGCGGAGAAGCTGGCCACTCCGCCGCCCTGACCGGCGTTGTTCTGCACGAAGGTGGAGGAGTACACGTCCCCCGCAGCCCGGAAGTTGGCCAGGCCACCGCCGTAGCTGACCGCGCTGTTGTGCCGGAACTCGGTGCCGTGCATGATCATGACGCCGCCGTTGAGCAGGCCCCCGCCCTTGCCCTGGGCGCCGGCGGCCCGGTTGCCGATCAGTTTACTGTCGCTGATCCGGAGGTTGCCGTCGTTGAAGATGGCGCCGCCACCGCCCTCCGCCGACAGCGAGGTGCTGCCGACGACGGTGACCCCTTCGACGACCGCCGTGGCGCCGTGCACGATGTGGATGCTGCCGCCTTCCGCCGCCGAGCGGCCGTTGCGCAGGGTGACGTCACGGAGGGTCAGTTCGCCGCCGTCGCGGACGGTGAAGAAGCGGAAGTCAGGGGTGTTGACCCCCCGGGCGATGGTCGCGCCGGAGCCTTCAATGGTGATCCCGTGGTAGATCACCGGCAGGCCGGCCTTGTCATCGGCGGGGTTACGCGGTGGCGCCTCGGCGTCGCCGGGGTTCTCGGCAGCATCGGCGGCCTCCCGCGCGTCGCGGATGCCGCCGTCGTACTCGTCGGGCTGCTGGAACGCGTGGGTCAACGTGTAGGTGCACTTCTCCGCCAGCCGCAGCGTGGCACCGCCCTCGGCGTTCGCCCGCACCAGCGCCGCGATGAGCCGGGCGGAGTCGCAGGGCACCGGCACCACCGTGCCGTCCGGTGCGCGCCCGTGGTGACCGCTCGACCGGCCGGTCGCGCTCGCCTGGCCGTCCGGGCTCGCGCCGGAGTCGTGCCGCCACTCCGGCCGTTGCCGGTCCTGCGCCCGGCGGTGCGGTGTCTCGTCGACCCCGGGTACGTCGTCCTGAAACATCGCGGCGGGTTGGCCCGGGTTCGGTGCCGCCGGGTCACGGTCGGCGGCCGAGGCGGTGACGGCGGTCAGGCCCGCCGCCCCGACCACCAGGCTGCCCGCCACCAGGCCACCGGCCAGCAACCACCGGGACCGCCGACCGGGTCGGGTGGACCCACGGCTCCCTTGGTACGTGGACATCAGCGTTCCTGCCTCTCGTGCATGCGAAAACACGGCCGCACCGAATCGGGCGCGGGGTGGCTGACGTCGCCTCAGCCACCAGAGGCCACCGTACGGCGACACACGACGCAAATCAGGCATAAGTGAATGAGTAAGCCATTCGGCTTCACATCTACCCAGAGTCGGTACGGAGGGCATGGGTAGCCCCCCGCTCAACCCCCGACGTGGATGCCGGGGCGGCGGGCGGGATCCGGCTCGGACTTGCGCAGAATCTCCCGTACCACAGGTGGGGTGTCCCCCCGCCCGAGAATGAGATAGCGCAACAGGTGGGCGATCGGGTTCCCCTCCGACCACTCGAAGTGGGCGTGCGGGCGTACGCCGGTGGCGTCCCGCAGCGCCAGCAGGATCGCCGCGATGGCGTTCGGTACCGCGGGGCTGCTGGCCCGCAGCACCCGGTAGCCCCCCACCTCGACGCCGCACACCCGCAGCACGTGACGGAACCCGGAGGGATCCGCCACGTCGATCTCCAGGAACAGCACGTCGGTCGCCCCCGGAACCGGGTTCAGGCCCCGCTGCGCGCGCTCCTTGATGGTGTACTCCTTGACCGCCCCGCTGCGCCGCTTGTGGGCGATCACGTGCAGCCGCCCGTCATGGGCCACCGAGTCGGCGATGAACCGCCGCGCCGCCTCGTCGAATTCGACCCGCTCCGCCCGCAGCTCGGTGGTGCGGGTCACCCGGGACACCAGCGACACGGCGATGATGCCGAGGATGAACAGTCCGGAGATGGCGATTCCGTCCGGCTTCTCGATCACGTTCTCGACCAGCGCGTACAGCAGCACCAGGGTGAGCACCGTGAAGCCGGCGGCGACGCCGCGTTGCCGACGGCCGGCGGCGGCGATGGCCACCGCGACGGCCGCCGACACCATCATCGCCAGGATCCCGGTGGCGTACGCCCCCGCCTGCGCGTCGACGTCGGCGCGGAACACGATGGTCAGCACGATGCAGACCAGCGTGTAGACGATCACCACCGGGCGCACCGCGCGCGCCCACTCCGGGGCCATGCCGTAGGAGGGCAGGTAGCGCGGCACGATGTTGATCAGCCCGGCCATCGCCGAGGCACCGGCGAACCAGAGGATCAGCACGCTGCTCACGTCGTAGGCCGTACCGAACGCCTCACCCACCTGCTCGTGGGCGAGGTAGGCCAGCGCCCGCCCGTTGGCGGCCCCGCCCGGCGCGAACGCCTCGGGCGGGATGAGCACCGCGGTGACGAAAGTGGTCGAGAGCAGGTAGACCGACATGATCAACGCGGCGGCGGTGAGCAGCCGCCGGGTGTTGCGGATCCGGGCGGCCAGGCGGGTCGGCGCGTCAGGCCCCTTTCCCGCCACCAGCGGCATCATGCTGACCCCGGTCTCGAACCCGGACAGGCCCAGCACCAGCAGCGGGAACGCCAGCGCCGCGGTCAGCGCCACCTGGCCCGGACCGCCGCCCGTGGTGAGCGCCGCCGTCCAGTCCGTCAGCGGACGGGGATCACCTGCCAGCTCGACGAGCGACACCCCCAAGATCACCGCGTTCAACCCGAGGAAGGCGGCCACCAGTGGGACGGCCACCGCCACGGCTTCCCGAAAGCCGAGCAGGAACACCCCGCCGAGGATCAGCAGCAGACCCACGGTCACCCCGACGGCGACGCCGGTGCCGCCGAACCACTCCGGCAGGTACGGGTTCTGCAGCACGTGCACGGTGGCGTCGGCCGAGGAGAGCGTGATCGTGACGATCCACGAGGTGGCGACGAAACCGAGCAGCACCAGCACGAATATCTTTCCGCGCCAGAACGGCAACAGTCGTTCCAGCATCGCCACCGACCCCTGGCCGTGCGGGCTGTCCCCGGCCACCCGCCGGTACATCGGCAGCATTCCGAACAGGGTCAGTGCCACGATCAGCAGGGTCGCCACCGGCGACAGCGCGCCGGCGGCCAGGGCGGCGATGCCCGGCAGGTAGGACAGGGTGGAGAAGTAGTCCACGCCGGTCAGGCACATCACCCGCCACCAGGCGTGCGATCGGGTCTGTCCCTCGGCGGTCTCCGGTCCGACCGGCTGCACCCGGTGGACGAACAACCACCGACGCAGCCGACTCTCCGGTGTCACCGGGCCGGTCGGGACTGCCACCCGCTCGGGCACGGTGACCCTCCGACCCGCCCGTTCCCCCTTGCGCGTCGGATCCCGCGCGGCACGCAACCCCGGTTCTGGCGCACCGGTCGCCGGGCGGCGGCGTTCCCGGCCCCGTCGCGCTCTCGTCCCGTCCCCCATGTCCCCGCCTCACCGTTGTCGAACAGACCGTAGGTGGTGGTTCGGTCCGCTACCGGTCAGCCGCCGTCGGGTGCGGCCAGCGCCCGAGCCAGGTCGGCGGGGTCGGTCACGGTGACCGTCATCCCGGGATGGCGGGGCCACCGGCCGGGCAGCAGGGCGGGCACCGGTCGCACGAATCGGACACAGAGCCCGGCACCGGTGGTGGTGCCGAAGGTGACGCCGGTGTCGGCGCCGGACAGGTGCGGACCGATCACCCGCCACCAGCGGTAGGGGCCGCCGCTCTCCACACCCGCGATGTTCTCCCGTCCGGTACGTAGCTGCCAGGGGCCGAACCGGACCAGTAGCTGGGCGGAGTCGACCCGCACCCAGGCGGTGCCGGGCCGGACGCCGATCAGCGCCAGCAGCCAACGGAACCGCGAGTCGAAGCGGAACTGGAAAACCTGAACGGTCATCCCCGGGCTCCGCGGCCGGCGCGGTCTCCCGGCCGCGCTGGGCGGGGTGGGGCGGCGGGGCGCGGTCGCGGCCGGGCGGCAGGACGGCGCCGGGACACAGCGGTCATGGTCGCGGCGTACCCCGCAGGGGCCGGCCGACACCCCCCGGGCCGGCCGGCCCCTGTTTCCCCGTGGTCCCCCCGTGCTCCCCGTGGTCCCCCCGTGCTCCCCCCGTGGCCACCGCCGGGCGTTACCGCCCGGTCTCGGGTCGGATGCCCCCGCGCCCCTCAGGTGGACGGAGCGCGGGGACCCCCCGTCCCGGCTACTGCAGGAACGCCCCGAGGGGCGACAGCAGCAACCGACCGAGCGCGGCGGCCGTGTCGTCGAGCCGCCTGCGCTCGCGCTCGTGCTGGTGCGGGTCGTGCCGGCACCGCCAGATCCGCTGCGCGTTGCGCCAGGCGACATCACGCGTGTAATGGATCAGCTCGCCCTGATACCAGTCGTCGATCTCGCCGTTGAGCATGTCGATCAGTAGTTGCCACTGCTCAAGGTAGCCCCGGCGCAGGCCGGGGATCTTGTCGGCGAAGATCTTGTTGATCTCCAGATAGTCATGGTGCTGGTCGCTGCCGTCGACCGGCTCGGACTCCAGGTGGTCGAAGGTGGTGACCAGTGCGAACGGCAGGTCGAAGTTGATGTGCGCGTTGACGCCGGCCGCCGCCGAGGGCAACGGTCGGGCGTCCGGCCCGCGCATCCGTTCGAACAGGCACGCCCAGGCCCGGGGCGTGCTCGGGCTGGCGTCGCTCCACATCCGTAGCGCGTCGAAGTAGCGAGCCGCGAACTCGACGTCCAGCCGGGACAGGAAGACCGGGTCGACGAACCGGTCGGCGTACAGCCCGTCCAGCACGCTGGAGGTGATGGTGAGGTACAGCTTGTTGAAGTCCGCCAGCGGGCAGCTGTCCAGCAGTGGAGGCAGCCGAACCAGCATGTCCTGCAGCTTGGTCAGATGGTCGACGACGGCGGGCACGTCGGTCGGATGATCGGCCAGCAGGTCGACGATGTCCCGGTGCACCGGCCCCCACGCCGGCTCACCACACCCACCGCGCTCGCTCATGTCCCCTCCAGGCTGCTCGCCGGCGTCGTCGTGCCCGTTGCGACGCCGGGCCCCAGCCTTTCAGGCGTCCGCTGCGCGGACATCAGTAGAACGACGTATCCGACACCTACGCCCGACTACGCAGGAAGATGGCGCTCGCCTGGACCCGGGTACGTACCTGGAGTTTGTCGAAGATGTGTGACACGTGGACGCCGATGGTCCGCTCGCTGATGAACAACCGCTGACCGATCTCCTTGTTGGTCAGCCCTTCGGCCACCGCGGCCAGCACCTCACGCTCCCGCGCGGTCAGGGCGGCCAACTCCTCACCGACCGACCCGCCGGACGTCGCGGACTCGACCGCGCCGCGCTCCTCCAGCGCGACCCGGGCCCGCCCGGCCAGCGTACGGATCTCGTCGGTCAACGGCACCGCTCCCAGCGCCTGCGCCATCTGGTACGCCTGGCGCAGCAGCTTCCCGGCGGTGGCGGCCTTGCGGCGGCTGGCCAGCAGCGCCTCGGCCTGACGTAGGCGCGAGTAGGCCGCCGGGTACGGGTGGTTGCGGTGATCCCACTCGGCCGCCGCCCGCGCCCACAGCTCCGGATCGGCCCCGTCGAGCCGGCTCACCTCAGCGGCGCACAGCGCCAGGTAACCGTCGATCACATAGCGCACCGGCCGGGCCGCCCGCTCGCTGCGTGAGGCCACCCGGTCGGCGATGCCACGGAGCCGGCGCACCGCGTTGTCGTCCACGGCGACGGTGCGGCTGGCGTGTGCCTCCGCCTCGGCGCGCAGCCCGTGCCAGACCAGCACCGCGAGAATGACCAGGTCGTCGGAGCGGGTCTCGGTCAGACCTCGCTGCACCGCGTGCCGGGCCACGTCGTGCCGCCCCTGCCACATGGCCAGCCCAGCCCGCAGGGTGAGCAGCGGGATGACGTGCCGGGCGCCCCCGCCGGCCAGGATGGTCGCCACCGCGTCCAGGTCCCGGTCGGCCGCCTCGACGTCGCCGTAGCCGACCGACAACCGGCAGCGGGCCAGCAGCAGCTCGACGGCGTCCGCGCCGGAGGGACGGTGCCGCAGGGCCGAGGCGACCACCTTCTCCGCTTCGGCCCACTGTCCCACCCGGAACAGTCCATTGGTGGCGATGGCCAGCAACCGGGTCTCGTAGGACCGACCCAGCCCCAGCTCGGCGACCCGCTCGGCACCCCGGCGGGCGACCACCACGCCCTCCTCGAGGATGTTCAGCGGCCCGGTCAGCAGCTCGGCCAGGTGCAGATAGGCCAACGCGACGTCCTCCGGACGACCGGCCCGCTCGGCGGTGGCCAGTGCCCGTCGCAACACCGCCAGGCCCGCCTCCGGATCCTGCCGGTACGCCTCGGAGAAGCCCAGCGCGGCGCTGGCCAGCACCACCTCGGTGGTCGCCCCGTCCACCTGCTCGGCCAGGGCGAGCGCCTCCCGCGCCCGCTCGCCCGCCTCGGCGTACCGGCCGAGTTGCAGCAGCAGCTCCGCTCGTCGGGCGGCGGCGGTGGCCCGCTGCCCGGGGGTGCAGTCGGCGACGGCGAGCGCCTGCTCGTACTCCGCCTCGGCCAACGCGGAACGGCCGGCGGCGGCCAGGTAACGGGCCCGTCGGATGTGCAGCTCGCAGGCCGGGAGGTCGGTGGCGGCACCGGCCAGTTCCTCGAGCAGGGCCAACGCGCGGGCGTACTCACCACAGTGGTGGGCCGCCTCGGCCGCCCGCCCGAGCAGCGTGGCCCGGTCGACGCCGGGCACTCCCTCGGCCGACTGCACCGCCACCGACCAGTGTCGATGCGCCTCGGCGTAGCCGTACAGCCGCTCCGCCTCCTCGGCGGCGGCCACCGCCGCCGGCAGCGCCCGCTCCGGCTCACCGGCCAGCCGCCAGTGATGGGCCAGCCGGGCCTGGTGCAACTCGGCCGGTGCCGACGTCAGCGCCTCGGCGTAGCGGCGGTGCAGCAGCGCCCGCTCGGCGGGTAGCAGCTCATCCTCCAACACCTCGGCGACGAGCCGGTGGCGGAGCCGGTAGCCATCGGCCGAGCCGACCAGCAGCCGGTGGGACACCGCTGCCCGGACCGCGTCGAGCAATTCGTGCTCCGGCAGCCCGACCACCCGGGCGAGCAGCCAGTGCTCCACCGGTTCGACTCCGGCGGCGACGGCGTGCACGGCCTGGTGGGCCGGTCGGGGCAGCGCGTCCACCCGGGCCAGGAAGACCTCGCGGAGGGTGTCGGAAAGCCCGTCGCGACCGTCACGCAGTTCCCGGGAGAGTTCCTCGACGACGAAAGGGTTGCCGCCACTGCGCTGCCACAGTTGCTCGGCCGCCTCCGGCGTCAGTGGCCGCCGCATCACGGCGGTGGCCAGTTCCTCGGTGCCGGCCCGATCGAGCGGGGCCAGATCGAGTACCCGCACCGAACGCAGTCGGCGCAGCTCGGTGAGCACCCGACGCAACGGATGCGCCCCCTGCAACGACTCCGACCGCACCGCCGCCAGCACCGACAGTTGCAGGTCACCGAGGCCGGCGAGCAGGTAGAGCAGAAGTTGGCGGGTCGTCCGGTCGACCCATTGGAGGTCGTCGAGCACCAGCACCAACGGGCGGTCACCGGCGATCACATTCAGCCCGCGGGACACCCGTTCCAGCAACGCACCCGCGCCGTCCGGGCCGGCCCGGTCCTCGGCGAACACTCCGAGCAGCGCGCGGACGGACGCTGCGGCCGGCGGGGCGAGGTCGGCGTCGAGGCGGCGCAGCGCCTGGCGCAGCGGATGCAGCGGCGAGGCGTCGCCGATGTCCAGACAGGACCCGGTCAGCACCAGGGCGCCACCGTGGCCCAACTGGTCGCCGACTTCGCGCAGCAGGCGGGTCTTGCCCACGCCACTCTCACCGGTCAGGAACACCGCCGCCGTGTTTCCCGGCGTGACGTCGTCGAGCAGCGCGGATCGTACCGTCGCCATCAGGTCGTCGCGACCCACGAGCGGTGTGGTGTCCACGTCGCTGGCCATGGCTCGCAGCCTAGTCACAGGTTCCGTCCCCGTTCTACAGGTGCCTCGCGTCAGTCCTCCTCATCGCGTCGACATTGCGACCAATGGTTGCGTTCGGCCGACATACGTCGTTCTGCCGATCCGCCGTCAGACCAGCGGTGACAGGCTCCGGACATCGTCGGCGCGTACGGGGGGAGAGGCAGGTGCGATCTCCATGCCCAGTTCTGTTGTCGCTGGTCAGTCAGCCGTCGAGCGGGTGCGTTGGCCCGTGACGGAGGAGCGGCGGACCATCACGGTCCTCTTCGTGGACATCGTCGGGTCGACCCGGTTGGTCGACCGGCTCGACCCGGAGGACGTCCGTGCCCTGCAACGGGCCTACTTCGGCACCGTCGCCCGGGTGCTGCGGCGGTGGAACGGCGCGGTGGAGAAGTACGTCGGCGACGCCGTGATGGCACTGTTCGGCGCGCGCCGCGCCGACGGGTGGGACGCGTACCGGGCGGTGCGGGCCGGGCTGGAGATCCAGCGGGCGCTGGACGGTCGACCGTTGGCCTCGGCACCTGGCCTGCGGATCCGGGTCGGCGTCGCCACCGGTGAGGCCGTGGTCGACCTGGCCGCCGACCACGACGGCGGGCACGGCGTGGCCAGCGGTGCGGTCATCACCCTCGCCGCCCGGTTGCAGGAGCACGCCCCACCCGGCGGGGTGGCGCTCTGCCCGGCCACGCATCGGGCCGTCGTCGGGCTGATCGCGCAGCGCCCGGTCCCGGCGGTGACCGTCACCGGCAAGGCACTGCCGGTCGACGTCTGGCACGCCATCGGCACCGAGCGTCCCCGACCGCCACGGCACGACGTTCCGCTGCTCGGCCGGCGACGGGAGTTGGCCGTCGCCCGGGAACACCTCGCCGAGGCGGTGCGCGGGCGCGGTGACCGCCGGGTGCTGCTGCTCGGTGCTCCCGGCAGCGGGCGCAGCCGCCTCCTGCGCGAGTTGGTGCGGACCACCCGCACGCTGGGCGGCGTCCCGGTGCGTTGGTGCTCTACGACCTGCCCGCCCTACCCGGAGGGGCCGCTGGATCCCGTCGCGGACCTGGTCCGCGAGCTGGCCCAGGCCGGCATCGGCGACGACCCGGAGACGGTACGCCGCCGGCTCGCCGCCGCCCTGACGGATCTGGTGCCGGCCGACCTGCTGACGCCCGCCCTGAACACAGTGGACGATCTGCTCGGGATGACGGTCGCGCAGACCGGCACGGTGACGTGCTGGCGGGAGGTGCTGCTGAGCCTGGCGCGGCGGCAACCGGTCGTGGTCGCCGTCGACGATCTCGACCGTGCCGCACCGGCGCTGCGTCGCCAACTGGCCGTGCTCGTGGAACTGGCCGACCAGCGTGACCTCCCACTGGTGCTGGTGGCGACCGGCACTCAGGACCTGGAGCAGGGCGCTGTCGGTCCAGGGGTGGCCAGGGTGCGCCTGTCCCCGCTCGACACCATCACCACCGGCCGACTGCTGCGCCGACTGCTGCGACGTGCCGGCCAACCGGCCTGGTTGGCGGCCCGGCTGATCCCCGTGACCGGTGGTCTACCTGGGCGGGCGGTGGCCTACGTCCGTACGTTCATCGGAGGCGACAGTGAGCGCCTGCCCGTACCGGAGGGTGTCCGTCGGGTCGTCGAGGCCCGGCTGGATCGTCTCGACGCCGATGCGCGGGCGGTCCTGACGGCCGCCGCGCTCGCGCCGGGCCGCACCGGGACGGAGCTGGCCGAGGTTCTCGACTGGCCGCGGATCCGGGCGGCGGCGGGGCTGGCCACCCTGACCCGTGACGGCCTGCTGGTGCCCCTGCCGACCGGTGGTCACGACGTCGCCGATCCGGTCCTGCGGCAGGTCGCCGGCGCCCGGCTGCCCCGAGCGGTGCGCGCCGTGCTCGCCCGGCGGATCGGCCAGATCACCTCGGCAGCCGGGAGGCCACCGAACGGGGTGATCGCGGCCGGCCGGGTCACCTCGACGAGCGGGACGAGCGCGAGCCGGGTGGCGCGGCTGGCCTGCGCCGCAGTCCCCCGGTCGACGGCCCGGTCAGCGGTGCTCCAGGAAGGCCAGCACCCGATCCCAGGTCAGCCCGGCAGCGACCGGGTCGTGGTCGGCAACGGTCGGGTCGGTGAAGAGGTGTCCCGCCCCGGGATAACGGTGCACCGCGAGAGCCGCTCCGGCCGCGCTCATCTCCCGCTGCCACTGGTCGACCTCGTCGGGCGGGTCGTAGGCGTCCGGGTCGGCCAGGTGCAGGTGCACCCGGAGGCCGGGACGGACCGCCGCCGGGGATCCTCCGGTGCCGTGCAACAGCAGCAGGCCGGCGGTTTCGGGGCGTTCGCCGAGCAGCGCGCCGGCCACCCCGGCACCCATCGAGAACCCGGCGAGCACGGTGTCGGGTGGCAGCCCGTCGAGCGCCGCGCGGGCCCGGTCGAGAACTGTCTGCTGGCCGATCCGCTCCAGCAGGGCGAAGCCCGCCGCCACGGAGTCGACGGCGGGCACGCCGTACAGGTCGGGCGCGTGTACCTGATGGCCGGCGGCGCGCAGCCGGTCGGCGGCCGCCAGCACCGCCGGCCGCAGCCCGTACACGGAGTGGAAGAGCACGACGTGTCCCATCGGGACATCGTGCCGGACGCCCGGGAGCACCATGGAGCGGCGCGCACGGGATCCGTCCCGGGCGGATCGTGGACGCGGGTCGGCCGGAGCGGCGGTAACCGATCCCGGGTCAGGGTCCCTGGCCGGCTGTTGGTGCCTGGCCCCGCTCCCCCGGTTCCGGTCCGCCACCGTCTGGGGGAGCTGCCGCGCGCAGGGTCCGGCTCTGGCCACGGAACTCCGCGACCACCTCCCCGCCCTCCCGGCTCACGGTGACGTCGTAGATGCCGCTGCGGCCGTACCGGGTGCGCTCGCTGGCCCGAGCGACCAGCACGTCCCCCTGGCGGGCCGGGCGGATGAAGGTGATGTCGGCTCCGGCGGCGACGGTGGCCGGACCGTGGCTGTTGCAGGCCAGGGCGAACGCGGTGTCGGCCAGTAGGAACACGAAACCGCCGTGCGCGATGTGGTGTCCGTTGACCATGCCGTCGGTGATCCGCATTCGGGCCACCGCGCTGCCGTCGGCGGCGCTGACCAGCTCGATGCCGAGCCGGTTCGAGGCCACGTCGGCGTCGAACATCTCGTGCGCGGCGGTGCGCTGGGGGTCCACCTTGCTTCCAGTCCGTTCCGGCCGGGCACCTCGCCCTCGCCACGGGACATCATGGCACCGCCGGCCGGCGGGCGTTCGCGGAGGCCGGCCGCGGGCGAGCGGGCGAAGGTGCCTGCGGAGACGCGATCGGGCCGGCCCGGGATCCCGGTCCGACCCGATCCGATCATCGCCATGCCATCCTCTCCTAGTTGCAAAGGATTGGCAACAAGCCTGGACAGGCGAGCCGTCTAGTAACTAGCGTGCACGCTATGAGTCCTTACATCAGCAATGTCGCCGCCTGGCAGGAAAGTTGGGACCGCCAGCAAGAGGCGTACATGCCGGACCGCGAGCACCGGTTCACCGTCATGCTCGACGCGGTCGACGCCGTCCACGAGGCCACCCCGCCCCGGCTGCTCGACCTGGCCGGCGGCACCGGCACCATCTCCCTGCGGGCCCTGCGACGTTTCCCCGACGCCGAGATCACCCTGGTCGACCTCGATCCGGCGCTGCTCGCCCTCGCCACCGCCTCGCTCGGCGAACGGGCCACCATCGTCACGGCCGATCTGGGTCGGCCGGACTGGGCCACGACGCTGCCGCACCGGCGCTACGACGCCGTGCTCACCGCCACCGCGCTGCACTGGTTGCCCGCCGAACGGTTGCGCATCCTCTACACGGAGATCCGCGACCTGCTCCGGCCGGGCGGTCTTTTCGTCAACGCCGACCACATGCCCGACGGCGACCTACCCGAGTTGACCAAGCGGCTGCTCGCCCGGGGCGAGGAGCACCGGGCGGCCCGGTACGCCGCCGGTGCCGTGCTGTCGTGGTCGCAGTGGTGGCAGCAGGCCGAGCAGGACCCGACGCTGGCGCCGCTCGTGCGGCAACGCCACGCCATCTACCCGTCCGGACACAGCCCGGAATGGCTGCCTCCGGCCTCCTGGCACCTCACCGCCCTCAAAGACGCCGGATTCACCGAGGTCGGCACCCTCTGGCGCGGCGCCGCCGACGCCGCCGTCGTCGCCCTCCACTGACCCAGACCCCTCGCGATCATGCAGTTGTGGTCGTTACTTGCTCCGCATTCGCCCCAATCATCCAGTGCCACAACTGCATGATCGCCGGGGCCGGGCGGGGGCCGGGGCGGGGCGGGAGGCAGCGGGGAGGTGGGGGTTAGGGTGCGGTGGTGGTGGCGTTCGAGCATCTTGCGGGGCGGGTGTGGCTGTGTGCTGGTGATTCCGACCCGGAGTTCGTGCAGGCGGGCGTCGCGGTGATCGCCGACGAGCGGGGCAGCGTACTGGTCGACGCGGGACAGAGCCCGTCGCACGCCCGTGAGATCCAGGTCGCGTTGCGCGCCGCCGGTCTACCGGCACCCCGCTGGCTGGTCTACACCCACCACCACTGGGACCACGTCTGGGGCGCCTGCGCCTGGCCGGAGGTGGAGATCATCGGACATGTCAGCGGCGCGGAGCTGCTGCGCGCGGAGGCGACCCGGCCGTGGAGCGTCCGGTACCTGCGCGAGGAGGTGCTCCGCAACCGCCGGCTCGGGCCGAGCTACCGGGCTCGCGCGCTGGCCGTCGACTCCTGGGACGAGCTGCGGGTGCTACCGCCCAGCCGCGTCTTCACCGACGAGGTGGAGTTGCCCACCGGCGTGCTGGCGCGCCACGTCGGCGGCCGGCACGCACCGGACTCCACCGTCGTGGTGGTACCCGACTCGGGGGTCATGCTGCTCGGAGACAGCTGGTATCCACCGCCGGCGCACCTGCGGACACCGGCGGACGAACCGGACCTCGCGCTGGTCGGACGGCTGCTCGACGACGACATCGGCTGGTACGTCTCCAGCCACAGCCCGCCACTGACCCTCGACGGGGCCCGGGCGGCGATCAGCCAGTGAGCGGGGCGACCCGGTCGGCTCAGCGGGCGCGACGCTCTGGATGGGCCCGGTTCCAGGCGCGCATCCGATCCGGGTACCCGACCTTGGCGGCCTCGTAGAGCGGGATGGCGTGTCTGCGGGCCAGGGCGCCAGCGGCGCGTGGCGTGCCGGTGCGGCGGCGGATCCACTCGCCGTCGTGGGCGATGGCCATCACGGTGGTGTCGGTGGCGGTTGTCTCCGGCTCCAGGTAGAACTCCACCCCCTGCCGGCTGGTGGCGAACCGCTCCAGCGCGGCGAGGTCCTCGGGAGTGCCCTCGCGGTCGAGTTTCGTCGGGGTGCCCTGCGCGGCTCGTGACCGCCGGCTGAACCAGCCCATGCCCGGCTCCTCTCCTCGGCGTGGCTCCCAGTGCAGCACCGTCACCTGGCAGATCCCTGTGAGCCGGGTGAGAATCCCCCGTCGGTAGAGCCGGCCGACGGCGGCACGGCCATCGGCCCGCTACGCGTCCGACTGCGCCGAGCCCGCCCGCGCCGGCGCCCCCGTGCCGCCGGCGACGGGCGGGCGAGCCGCCGGGACCAGCAGGAGGGTCGGCAGCAGCAGCAGCGGTACGACGAGCAGCGCCCGCAACGTGCCGACCTGGTCACCGAGCAGGCCCAGCAGCGGCGGCCCGGCCAGGAACGCCGTGTAACCGATCACCGCGACCACGCTGACCCGTACGTGCGCGTGCTCCTCCTCGTCGGCGGCGGCGCTCATCCCCACCGGGAAACCGAGCGAGGCACCGATCCCCCACAGCGCGACGCCGACCACCGCGACCGGACCGGACCCGGCGAGCACCGCCAGCCCCGCGCCGACGATGGCGAGCAGGATCGTCGTGGTCAGCACCGGACCCCGTCCCCAGCGGTCCAGCGCCACCGTCCCGACGGTGCGGCCCAGCGTCATACCGACCACGAAGACACCGAAGACCGCCGCGCCGGCCGCCTCACTGAAGCCGTAGCCGTCGATGAAGGCGACCGCGAGCCAGTCGTTGGCGCTGCCCTCGGCGAACGCCGCCGCCAGCACCAGCAGGCCGATGAGCAGGGTGCGCGGCTCCCGCCAGGCGGCCAGCAGTCGACTGCGACGCCCGGCCGAGGTGCCGGCCGCCGCCGGCTCGGCCGGCAGGAACGCGCGCACCCCGAGCAGCGTGCCGCCGAACACCACCGCGGCCAGCACACCGAGATGCACGGCGACCGGGACGCCCAGTCGGGCGGCCCCCGCGCCGATGCCCGCGCCGGCCACCGAGCCGAGGCTCCAGGCGGCGTGGAAGCGCGGCATCACCGTCCAACCGAGCCGCCGTTCGACCGCCGCGCCCTCGATGTTCATCGCGACGTCGCAGGTGCCCGAGCCGTAGCCGAGCGCGAAGAGGCCGACGGCCACCCCGGGCAGCCACCCGGCGACACCGGCCGAGATTCCGGTGATGGTCAGCCCGAGCGCGACGAGCAGGGTGGACGCCGCCACCGCCCGGGCGGCACCGAGACGCTGGGTGACCAGGCCGGCGGTGGGCATGGCGAGGATCGCCCCGAGCGACAGGGCGAGCAGCAGCAGGCCGAGACGACCTGGGCTGAGGCCGAGTCCGTCGCGGACCGCCGGCACCCGGGCGAACCAGGTGGCGACGGCCAGTCCGTTGAGCGCGAACACGACCGCCACACCGTTCCGGGCGGCCAGGACGGCACGGGACGGGCCAGCTCCGGTCGGCGGGGTGGCAGGGGTGGTGACGGGGTCCATCCGGTCCTCTCCTCGGGGCGGTACGACGATCACACACCTGGGAGCGCTACCACCACAATCCACCTCCGGTCCTTACCAGCGAACGTCGGGCACGGCATGATGCTGATGGGCGCCCAGGTGGGCGGGAGCAACAACGGGGAGAAGTTCATGACGACGGCAGCGCGCCGCCCGGCCACCCTCGACGACGTGGCCCGGGCCGCCGGGGTGTCCCGTTCCACGGCGTCCCGGGTCCTCGCCGGCAACGGTTTCGCGTCACCGACCGCCCGCGAGCGGGTACGCACCGCCGTGAACCTGCTCGGCTACGTGCCGAATCCGGCGGCCCGGGCTCTGGTGCACGGTTCCGGCGTACGGCTGCTGATCGCGGTGGCGGGCACCGGCCCGGCTGTCCTCGACGACCCCTACGTCGACCAGGCGGTCGCCGCGGTGGCCCGGGCCTGCACGCCGCACGGTCTGGGCGTGGCGGTGCAGTGGGTGCCGTTGGGTGCGCCCGAGCGGCTGACCCAGTTGACCGAGGACCGGGGCGTCGCCGGCCTGGTCCTGCTCAACACGATCCCGGCGCTGCTGGATCTGGTGCCGCGCCGGCTGCGCGGCCGGGCCGTGTCGATCGGGATCGGTTCGGCCACGGTGCCGTCGGTGGACATCGACAACGGCGGGGGCACCGCGGCGATCGTCCGTCACCTGTACGACGCCGGACGGCGACGGATCGCCATGGTCACCGGTCCCCGCTGGCTGGCCTGCGCCAACCGCTCCGTGGGGGCGTACCGCAGGCTGCTGCACGACGCCGGCCTGCCGGCCCGGGAGGTGGTCGGCGACTTCAGTGCGGCCCGAGGCTACGCCGCCGCTCGGGAGGTGCTGCGGCGCTGGCCGGACACCGACGCGATCGTCGGGATCAGCGACGCGACCGCGCTCGGGGTGATCGGACGGCTGCGGGCCGACGGCATCCGGGTGCCCGAGGACGTCGCGGTGACCGGATTCGACGACATCCCGCTGGCCGCGACGGTGGCGCTGACCACGGCCAGTCACCCGGTACGGCAGATCATCACCGCGGCCGCCACCATGGTGTTGGAGCATCGCGAGGCGCCGGAGACGACGGTCTTCCCCTCGGCGTTGGTCGTCCGCGGCAGCGGCTGAGCCGTCAGCCGGTCTCCTTCCGGTCGACGAGGGCTCGCAGCAGGTCGCGTACCGCGTCGGCGAGATCGGCGCGGCTGGCCGGGGTGCCGGGCGGTGGCGCGCTGAGCGCGCCGGCACCGACGAGTCGGTCGAACAGCAGGCCGTCAACGAAGGCGACGAACCGGTGGCCCCGACGGCGGGGGTCCGGGGCACCGGCCCGGGCGAGCAGGTCCTCGGCTTGGGCGCGCAGCACGGCACCGTGTGCCAGGATTCCCCGTAGCTGCGGTCGATGCACCGCCTCCAGCAGGCAGGCGTACCGGGCCAGGGTGCGCTGCCGGGCGGCGGAGAGCCAGTGGTCGAGCACCCCGGCGATACCGGCGGCGAGCCGGTCGAGGTCCGCCGGCGACAGCGCCGGCCCCGCCGGCACCGACGGTGTCCCGCTGGGTAGTTCGTGGCCGGCGAGATCGGCGCGGTCCAGGTCCGCGAGACGCTGCACCACCGCCTCGATCAGCGCCTGTCGGGTGCGCAGGTACGCCGATGTGGTGCCGGCGGGCATCCCGGCGCGGGCGTCCACCGCCCGGTGGGTCAGGCCCCGCATGCCGCTCTCGGCGAGCAGCGCGATGGCGGCGTCGGCCAGTGCCGCCACCCGCTTCGCCCGCCCACTCAACCGACTCGCCACCCTTCTTTCTACGGATGTAGTATGCACTTCTACAGGCGTAGAAAGGGGTCACCGTGACGGAGCGGCATGCGGTCGTGGCCGGGGCGGGCATCGGCGGGCTGGCCGCCGCCCTCGCCCTGCACCGACGGGGCTGGCGGGTCACCGTGCTGGAGCAGGCCCCCGAGCCGCGTGAGGTCGGCGCGGGAATCACGCTGATGGCGAACGCGGTACGCGGGCTGGACGCCCTCGGCCTCGGCACCGAGGTACGCCGGCTGGGGCGTGACGGCGCCACCGGCGGGCTACGCACCTGGGACGGGCACTGGCTGTCCCGGGTGGACGCGGCCGAACTGGAGCGCGTGCTCGGCACCACCGCGCTCGGCGTACACCGGGGCGCGCTGCACCGGGCGCTGCGCGAGACGCTGCCGGCCGACGCGCTGTGGACCGGCTGCGCGGTGCGGGACGCCGACCCGGCCAGCGGCACCGTGCGCTACCAGCGCGACGGCGAGGCGGCCGAGATCTCCGCCGACCTGGTGGTCGGCGCCGACGGGCTGCGCAGCACGTTGCGTACCCGGCTCTGGCCGGACGGTCCGCCACCGGCGTACTCCGGCTCCACCGCCTGGCGGGCGGCGATCGCCTTCGACGAGCCGGTCCCCGCAGCGGTCAGCTGGGGACCGGGCAGCGAGTTCGGCACCGTCCCGCTCGGCGACGGGCAGGTCTACTGGTACGCCGCGATCGCCGCCGCGCCCGGCCGGCAGGCCGTTGACGAGCTGACCGAGGTACGCGAACGGTTCGGCCACTGGCACGACCCGGTACCGGCACTGCTCGCCGCCACCCGACCCGACGACGTGCTGCGCAACGACCTGTACCACCTGGCCACGCCGCTCCCCCGCTACGTGCGCGGCCGGGTGGCCCTGCTCGGTGACGCCGCGCACGCCATGCTCCCGCATCTGGGGCAGGGCGCCTGCCAGGCGATCGAGGACGCGGTCACGCTGGGCGCGCTCGCCGGTCCGGAGGTCGACGTTCCGGCGGCGCTGCGCGCGTACGACCGGCTGCGCCGACCCCGCAGCCAGGCCATCGCCCGCGCGGCCTCCCGCACCGCCCGGTTCGGCCAGGGACTGCGCCACCCGGCGGCCATCGCGGTACGCAACGCGATGCTGCGTCTCACGCCGAGCCGGACCGCGCTGCGGGGCATGGCCAAACACGCCGACTGGCATCCGCCGAGGCCGGACTGACGCCATGCGCCGAAGCCGGACTGACGCCAGACCCGACGCAATCCGATCAAGAAATTGCGGTCAACCTTTCAGAATATCGATTTTCCCGGTTCGCGACCTCGGCCGAATGTGACGGGGTGCCGGTAAGATCGGCGACTGGCATGTGACTGATCGCTGACTGATGACTCGGACGGCGAGAGCACACACTGAGCCCATGAATACGAGGCTCGGGCGCTTCAGCACACTCCGCGGCGCGGCGTGCCTCGTACTGGTGGCAGCCCTTTCCGGCTGCATGCAACTCAATGCCGGGCTGACCGTCAACCCGGACGACACGGTCAGCGGCCAACTCCTGCTCACGGCCGAGCGTAACGTCCTGACCTTGAACAACAGGCCGGTCGAGGCGGGCTTCGCCGAGTTGCGGCAGAACATCCCGGCGCTACCCACCGGGCCGGAGACCCGATACGAGGACGCCACCCACTTCGGATCTCTGATCAACTATCGAAACGTGCCGCTGGCCGAATTCGACAGCGAAAGTCTGAGCATCGTCCGTACCGACGACCGGTATGTGTTCACCCTTCCGCTGGACCCGAAGAAGTACGGCGGAAAAGTGGCCGAGCAGGACCCCAAAAATCAAGAGCGATTCATGTTGTTGATGTCGTTCGAGATCGCGGTGACCTTTCCCGGCCGCGTCCTGGACGCCAGCACCGGCGGTCAGGTCAACGACCGGACGGTCACCTGGCGGGTCAATCGCAACGAGCCGAAGCCCGTCGAACTGCGCGCCGTCGCCGAGGCGCCGCCGCGCCCGTCTCCGGCGGCCGACGCGGAATCCGGCGGCGGGTTTCCCTGGCTGCTGATCGTCGCCGGCACCGTGGTACTGCTGCTCGTCGCGGTGCTGGTCGCGTTCCTGCTCCGCCGCTCCCGCACCGGCGGAACACCGCCCGAGAACGCCACATCCCCGGCCGGCGGACCCACACCGGTGACGCCGGCCGCCACGAATCCCGGCCCGCCGGACGCCGGCTGACAGCCGGCCGACCGCCCGCCCACCGCGGGCGGCCGCTCACCCACACCCCACCCCGCAGTACGCAACACCGAAGGGGGATCGGCGATGAACGATCTCTTCACCTGGGCGGCCCTCGGCAGTCTCACCGGCGCCAGCGCCGCGACGCTGCTCGCCACGAACGTCATCGGCGGACTCATCGGCCCGAGCGCCGACAAGGCCCGCAAGTGGATCGCGCTGGGCATCGCCCTCGCGCTGTCGTACCTCACCGCGGCCTTCGCCACCGAGGCCGGCGCCGAGAAATGGATCATCGCCTTCTTCAACGGGCTGGTCATCTTCTCCGCCGCGCTGGGCGTCAACCAGCTGCCCCCCGGCAACCGGCAGGCGACACCGACCCAGCTGGCGCAGGGCAATGAGCCCCGGTTCATCCGCTCGTGGGCCTGAGCGGAGCCGGACATGATCTTCGGAATCTTCAGCGCCGCCGCTCACGTCGCCGCGGGCGCCGTGCTCGGCCAACTCGTCGGGGGCAGCATCGGGCTGCTCATCGGCGCGGGCATCGGCCTGCTCGTCGGCGCGGTCTTCGGCTGGGCGGTCGCCGCAGCCGAGGTCTACGCGGTCAGCCCGCGCGGTGTCCTCCTCTTCGTCGTCGATCACACCTGGAGCCTGCTGAACACCCTCGTCGGTGCGATCTACCTGGCCCTGCACCTGGTGTTCGGCCACGCGCTGGACCGGGCCACCTCCCGGCACAGCTGCCGGGTGAACGTGGTCGAGGGGGTCTCCCCCCGCTACGCCACCACGCTCGGCACGGTCTGCGCCGGCTCCGGCCCCGGCATCCAGCGACACGAGGACGTGCACATCTTCCAGGCCCGACTGCTCGGCCCGCTGTACATCCCGCTGGTCGTGGCCAACTACGTGCTGTTCACCATCGCGCCGATCTGGCTGCTGTACCACGACCACACCGGCGCACCGATCAACCGCTTCACCCGGTACTTCGAGATCGGCGTCTACCCGCACGTGTGGAACGAGGCCATCGCGTACCGGATCCAGGGAACGCCGCCACGATGAACGACGGTCCGATCTGTGCGGCCACCACCGAGTTGGTGGCGTGGCTGGCCGGGGCGGTGGGAGACACCGTCCCGGTCGGCCCGCCCGGACCCGACGCCGATCCGAGCCGGTTGACCCTGTGGCCGCTTGACGTCCGGCCGGCCCGGCAGACCCGGGGCAGCGGCAGCGGCCCCGAGCCGTACCGGTTCACGGTGCGCTACCTGCTGGCCGCCGGTGGCCCGGAGGCGCTCACCGCGCTGGACCGGGCGCTCGTCGCGGCCACCGGAACAGACGGCCGCACGCTGGTGCTGGAGGCCGGCGACCCGGCCCTGTGGGCGGCCTTTGGTGCGCCGCCCCGGCCGGCGTTGCTCATCGACGTGCCGGTGCAGGTCACCCATCCGACCCGGCCGGCCGCACCGGTCCTGCGACCGCTGCGACTGCGACAGCTGGAGATGCTCTCCTTCGACGGGCGCGTCGTCGGCCCGGCCGAACAGCCCCTCGCGGCGATGCGGGTCGAGGTCGTCGGTCAGCCGTACGCGACTCAGACCGACCCGGCGGGCCGCTTCCGGGTCGTCGGCGTGCCCCACGACCCGGACCGGCCGGCACCGGTCCGGCTCCGGCTCACCGGCCGGGGGCAGGCGCTCACCGCCGAGGTCGATCCGACCGAACCCGACATCGTCATCGTCTGCCCGCCGCCGACCCCCTGATCCGCCGACCCGACCTGCACGGGAGGACCGATGCCCACCTACTTCTCGCCCGGCATCTACGTCGAGGAGGTGCCCAGCGGTGCCCGGCCGATCGGACCGGTCGGCACCAGCACGGCGGCCTTCGTCGGGGTCGCGCCGGACCGTACCGCCCATCTCGGTGAGGCCCTCGCGGTGAACAACTGGACCGACTTCCTCCGTCTGTACGCCGACGGTGACGAGTTGGAGAGCACGCCGCTGGCGCGGGCCGTCTTCGGTTTCCTGGACAACGGTGGCACCCGCTGCTGGGTGGTGAACGTCGGCGAAGGCGGTGCCGTCTCCGGCACCGGCCGCAAGCGCGCCGGTCTTGACCTGCTGGAGGCGGTCGACGAGATCTCCATCCTGGCCGCGCCCGGCTTCCACGACCCGGTCT
Organism: Micromonospora sp. C51; assembly: GCF_018070435.1. Classification (NCBI taxonomy): domain Bacteria; kingdom Bacillati; phylum Actinomycetota; class Actinomycetes; order Micromonosporales; family Micromonosporaceae; genus Micromonospora; species Micromonospora sp. C51. The sequence goes on from NZ_JAGPXQ010000014.1 coordinate 29,264, forward strand.
CCCACGAGGCGCTGCTGAGCATGGCCGAGCGCACCCGCACCATGGTCGCCATCTGCGACCCGGCACCTGACATCGACGACATCTCCACCCTCACCCGGGTGGCCACGCCCGGTTCGGGCCGGCCGGCGAAGCCGAGCGACACCAGCGAGTCGGACACCCCCGCCGGATCCGGCGGCTCCGGCAGCGGGAGCAGCGGGGGTGGTCCGGTGGCACACCGCCCCCGGCAGTCCGACTTCGGCGCCCTCTACTACCCGTGGCTGCGGGTCCGCGACCCGCTCAGCGGCGAGTTGGTGCTCACCCCGCCGAGCGGGCACGTCGCCGGCATCTGGGCCCGCACCGACGCCCTGCGCGGGGTGCACAAGGCACCGGCGAACGAGCCGGTACGCGGCGCGGTCGACCTGGGCCACCTGGTCACCCGGGCCGAACACGACGTGCTCAACCCCCGGGGCGTCAACGTCATCCGGTACTTCCCCGGCGAGGGCATCCGGGTCTGGGGCGCCCGCACCCTCGCCGCCGAGGCCAGCGAGTGGCGGTATCTCAACGTCCGGCGGCTCTCCATCGCCATCGAGCAGGCCATCGCCAACGGCACCCGGTGGATGGTGTTCGAGCCGAACGACTACACGCTGTGGCGGTCCATCCGGCGGGACATCGGCGCCTTCCTCACCCGGGTGTGGCGTGACGGGGCGCTGCTGGGACGCACCCCCGAGGAGGCGTTCTTCGTCAAGTGCGACGAGGAGACCAACCCGGCCGACGTCCGCGACGCCGGCATGGTGGTCGCCCACATCGGCATCGCCGTGGTCAAGCCCGCCGAGTTCGTGGTGTTCAAGCTGAGCCAGTGGGCCGGTGGCACCGAGACCGAGACGATTGGAGGCTGACATGCCGACCACGGCCACGCCGCAGCCGGGCACCCCGGTCGACCCGTACCGGGCCTACAACTTCAAGCTGCTGGTCAACGGGGTGAACAACGGCCACTTCACCGAGGTCAGCGGGCTGGAGGTGAACATCCCGGCGGTGCCGTACCGGGAGCAGGGCAACGACCGGATCCGGATGGTCCCGGGTCAGGTCGAGTACGGGCCGGTCACCCTGCACTTCGGCCTCACCGCGTCGCGGGAGCTGTGGGACTGGGTGCACGCCGTCGCCCGGGGCACGGTCAGCCGCCGCAACGTCTCGGTGGTGCTGCTCGACGCCGCCGGGACAGCGGAGGTGCTGCGCTGGAACCTGATCAACGCATGGCCGACCAACTGGCGCGGCGCCCACCTGAACACGCTCGGTCAGGAGATCGCCATCGCGGCGCTGACGCTGCGCTACGAGAGCCTGGAACTGGAGGCCGGTGGTGCCGCGCCGACGACCGCGTAGCTGGCTGGCCGATCGGCTCCGGTCCGCGGCGGCTGCCGTGGACCGGCTCGCCGGTGCCGTCGACTGCCCCGCCCCGGGGCCGCCGGCCGGCCCACCCGCGAGGTCGGGCGGGGAACCGGACACCATCGATCGTGCCGTCGCAGCCACCCTTGCCGAGCCCCACGGTCGACCCCGGCGACCGGGGCAGCCACCCGAGCACTGGCTGCGGGTGGTCACCGCCCACGCCCCCGGCCTGCTCCGGGATCTGGCCCTCGACCCGCCGCCGGCCGGCGCGTACCACCATGGGCCGGGTTTCCGAGGAGCGGACGGCGACGGCCGGTCGGAGGCATGTTTCGCCGACCCGGCGGGCGAGCATGGTGCGGACGGTCCGGGGCATCGACCCGCGACGACGGTCGAAGAAGCCGGTCGGCATGCCCAGCGACCCGGCGCGGCGACCCGCCCGGACCCGACCGCCGACGCGGCGCCGCGGCCGACGGAGCACTCCCCGACCTCCGGGCCGGCACCGGCCACCCAGTCCCCCACGTCCTTTGCTCTGCTTCACCCCACGCACCACGTGACGTCCGGTATCCGGACATCAACCGGTGCGCCGATTGAAGCAGAGCAAAGGGGCCGCAGTGGAATGTCCCGGCCCGCTCCGGCGACGGCCGCGCAGCACGGGCCAGCCGGGCCCGGCGGGCCGGTCGGGTCGAGCGGGTCCGGTGGTGTCCACCGGCGATCGACCCGAGGGGCGGTCCGGGCAGCCGGGGCGGCGGCAGCCACGACGGATGCCCACGACGGGGCTCCAGGGTCGACGCCAGGTTCCCGCCCGGCCGAGCCGGTCCGGACGGAACCGGGCACGGCTCAGGCCCGGTTTCGCACCGACGCGGAGCGGCCCGCGGCGGAGTCGCCGCTGACACCCGCCCCGGCCCCCCGGCACACCGATCCCACGAGCCCATGCACCGGCCCGGTGAGCCCGCCCACCGACGCAGCGGCCCGCCCGCCTGTCGACGCGGCGGGACGGCTCGCCGGCTCCCCAGGCCGGCTCCCCGACCTGGCCGGACCCCGGCCGGCAGGGCCGCCGGGTAACTCCGAGCCGCGCCCGGCAGGGGCCACCCCGGGACACCGGGCGGTGCTCCGGTTGGTGACCGGGCACCAGCGGACGGCCGACCCCCGCCAGCCGGACGGGGACGGCTGGGCGGGACGCCCGATCGGGCCGAGCGACGGACGCTGGGTACCCCACGGGCCACCCACCGGCGACGGGCGTTGGCCCGGCAGCGGGCTGCCGATCGGCGATGGACGCTGGTCCGTGGGCGCGGACGTCCGCTGGCCGGAGCTGGAGTCGTCGCGCGGTGGGCGTACCGGGCCCGACCCGTGGCCGGCTCTCCCCGACGACCGGGCCCTGTGGTCGGTGCCCGGACCGGCCGACGGCGACGGGCACCGGACGCGGCGGCTCGACGGTGAACAGGCGGGTGGCTGATGCAGCGGGTGGCCTTCCTCATCGACACCGGCGAGCGGATCGACTGTCTGCTCAATCCGGAGACCGTGCAGGTGACCCGCCTCGCCGGGGTGCGTCAGCGAGGTGGCGCAGACGGTCAGCTCACCGGCACCGGGCTGGCCGACGACCCGCTGCTCTTCACCGGCGGTGGTCGCACCGAACTCGTGCTGGATCTGCTCTTCGACATCGACTTCGCCGAGGGGCAGGTCCAGCCCACCGACGTCCGGACGCTCACCCGTCCGCTCTGGATGCTGGCCGAGAACTCGACGGTGGAACACGGCTGGCTACGTCCACCGCTGGTACGGATGGTCTGGGGCAAGACCTGGAACGTGCCCGGCGTGATCGTCGCGGTGGCGGAACGCTTCGACGCGTTCACCGCCACCGGCTCCCCGCGCCGCTCCTGGCTGCGGCTCAAACTGGTCCGGGTGGCGGAGGACGCACACCACGCCGAGGAGGGCTTCGCCGAGGAGCTGTCCGCCGCACAGACCCCCACCGTCGCCCCGGGCACGGCCGTCGTGGCCGCCGGTGACGGCACCGCCACCGCCGACACCTCGGGCGTACGCTTCGATCTGCTCGCCCACGACGCGCTGGGCTCGCCCCTGCGCTGGCGGCTGTTGGCCGAGCACAACCGGATCACCGACCCGCTGGCCGTGCCCGCCGGCACCGCGCTCGCCGTACCGCCGCTGCCCGGCACCGCACCGGCCGGGGCGACGTCCACCGACTCCTCCGGGGCCGGGTCGTGACCACCGCCGCGCCCCGGGCGCTGACCGTGCTGCTCGGCGGTAGATCGCTGCCCGAGGCGGTGACCGGCCGGGTCGCCTCGGTGCGGGTGGCCGCCCGCCTGAATCGGCCCACCCAGTGCGAGGTGACGCTGCGCACCGCCCCCGGCACCGCCGCGCTGACCGGACCGGTGCAGATCGGCGCGAGCCTGGACGTGCACCTCGACGGGCGTCCGGAGGCACTGTTCACCGGGGAGGTCACCGCCGTCGAGATCGAGTACGCCGCCGACGGTACGGCCATCCTGCGGGTGCGCGGGTACGACCTGCTGCACCGGTTGCGCAAGCGGCAACGGATCCGGGTCTTCGAGTCGGTCAGCGCCGCGGAGTTGGCCACCGAACTCTGCGCCGACCTCGGGTTGCGTGTCGAGGCGGAGGTCGACGGCCCGCACCTGGACCGGCTCCCGCACCACCGGCCCAGCGACCTGGACCTCCTGGTCGAGGTGGCCGCACGGGCCGGGCTGCACCTGACTGTCGACGGTGACGTGCTGCGACTGGTCACCCTGGACGGCTACGGCGAGGCGATCCCTCTGGAACTGGGCCGCGACGTGCACGGCCTGCGGTTGTCGGTGAACGCCGACAGCGCCGCCGGGGGGAGCGCCGTGCTGGGCTGGCATCCGCAGCGCGCCGAACCGATCGCCCAGCGCGCCGACAGCCCTCGCTGCGGGCGACGCACCCCGGCGGATCCCGATCCGGCCGATGTCGGCGCGGACGGCACCCGTACCGCCCTGGACCAGCCGGGGCGCAGCGACGACGAGATCGCCGCGTTGGCCCAGGCCCGGCTCGACACCCGGGCCGCCGCCCTGGTCACCGCCGACGGCACGGCCGAGGGTACGCCCGCGTTGCGGCCCGGCCGTCGGATCCGGCTGACCGGGGTGGCCGAGCCGGTGGCCGGGACGTACGTGTTGACGGAGGTGGTGCACACCGTCGACGCGAACGGTCACCTGAGCCGCTTCTCCACCCTGCCGCCACCGGCGCCGCGCACCGGATCGCCGGCACCGGCGGTGGTCACCCTCGGCACCGTCACCGACGTGACCGACCCGGACGGTCTGGGCCGGGTACGGGTGGAACTGCCCGCGTACGGCGGGGCGGACGCCGGCTGGCTGGCGGTGCTGTGTCCGGGAGCGGGGCGGGGCAAAGGGCTTGTCGCGCTGCCCGATCCGCAGGACAGCGTGCTGGTGGCGCTGCCCGGTGGTGAGCCGGCCTCCGGGGTGGTGCTCGGCTCGCTGTTCGGCACCGTCGAGCCGCACGACACCGGGATCGACGACGGGCGGGCCCGGCGCTGGTCGCTGCGTACCGCCGGTGGTCAGCAGGTGGTGGTCGACGACGTGGCGCGCAGCCTGCGCCTGAGCACCGACGCCGGCAGTTGGCTGGAACTGACCCCGCAGCTGGCCACCCTGCACGCCGCGACGGATCTGGTGCTGTCCGCGCCCGGTCGGGCGATGGTCCTCCGGGCCCGCAGCGTCGACTTCGTGCACGCCGAGACCGTCGAGGATCCGCAGACGGCGGCCGAGCAGGCCCGAACGCTCGCTCGCGCCCACCACGAAGGAGGCAGCTGATGCGCTGGATCCACCGCGACTCGGTGATCAGGTGCAGCCACGACGGCCGGGTCCGCAACCGGGCGTCCCAGGAATGGGTCACGGTGGCCGGCGTCCCGGTGCTGGTCGCCGACGACCCGAAGGGCCGGGAGATCGTCGCGTGCCCGAACTACGGTGCCACGGTCAAGCCGTGCACCGGCACCGAGGCGGTGCGGGTCGGCTACAGCGACTGGGTGCGCGTGGACGGCCGGCGGATCGTGCTGTCGCACCTGTCCGGTTTCACCAACGGCAGTCCACCCGGCCAGTTCACCTACCGGGTACGCGATCCCCGGCAGCGTTTCGTGGCGGCCGACCGATGAGGGCGATCAGGTTCGTCGGTGCCGGCTTCGACCCCGGTCAGGGCGGCGGGCTCGGGTTGACCGCGGCCGGCGGCCTGGCGATGACCGACGGCGACGAGACGGTACGCCAGGCGCTGTTCCTGCTGCTGTCCACCACGCCGGGCGAGCGGCTGATGCGACCCGGGTACGGCTCCCGCCTGCACCGGCTGGTCTTCGCGCCGAACGACGACACCACCGCCGGGTTGGCCATCCACTACGTCCGCGCGGCCATCGCGCGCTGGGAGCACCGGATCGACGTGCTCGACGTCGACGCCGGACCGGATCCCGACGACCCGTGGCGGCTGGTGATCCGGCTGGACTACCGGATCCGGGCCAGCCTCACCCCCGGCCAACTGGTCTTCTCGGTCGACCTGCTGCCCGCCGACGACGACCCGAGCGCCGATTCCGCCGCCGACATCGAGGAGGCACGATGACGCTGCCCGTGCCGCACCTGGACGATCGGACCTTCCTCGACCTGGTCACCGAGGCCCGGGAGCGGATCCGGCAGTCCTGTCCAGGGTGGACCGACCTGAGCGCGCACGACCCCGGTATCGCGCTGCTGGAGGCGTTCGCGCATCTCACCGAGGTGATGATCTACCGGCTGAACCAGCTGCCGGAGAAGGCGTACGTCTCCTTCCTCAACCTGCTCGGGGTGACCCGGCACCCACCGGCGGCGGCCTGGGCGGACGTCCGGTTCACCCGCACCGGCCCGGACGATGTCCCGCTGCGGATCCCCGCCGGTACCCGGGTGGCCGCCGCGCGCGGAGCCGACCCACGGCCGGTGGTCTTCGTCACCTGCGAACCGGCGCTGCTCGCCGCCGGGCAGCGTGAGGTGACCGTCCGGATGCACCACTGCGAGCCGGTGGAGGCGGAGTTGCTCGGTGTCGGCACCGGGCAGCCGGGGCAGGTGCTGCGCGCCGGGCGCGCGCCGCTGACCCGTACCGCCGAACCGCTGGACCTGCTGCTCGGTGTCGAGGTGCCGACCGGCTCGGTCGAACTGGGCGCCGCCGCGCGGGAACACGACGGGCGCACCTTCGAGATCTGGCGGGCGGTGGACAGCTTCGCCGGGCTCGGCCCGCAGGACAAGGCGTACCTGGTGGACCGGTGCTCCGGCACCGTGACCTTCGCCCCGGCGCTGGACCTGCGAGCCACCGACGGCGGGACGCTGACCTTCGGCGACGGCGCGGTCGCGGCGGTGCCACCGGCCGGGCGGCAGGTTCGGCTGTGGTACCGCGCCGGCGGTGGACCGGCCGGCAACGTGGCCGCCGGCACCCTGACCAGCCTGCGTGACCCGCTGCCGGGGGTGAAGGTGGTCAACCCGCTGCCGGCGGCCGGTGGGCGGGAGCTGGAGGCCATGGAGTCCGTGCTGCTGCGCGGACCGTACGCCTTCTTCGCCCAGCAGCGCGCGGTGACCGCCCGGGACTTCGAGGTGCTGGCCACCGCCGCCGGCGGGGTGAGCCGCGCCCGTGCCTTCACCCGGGCCGCCGTCTACAGCTTCGCCCGCCCCGGTGAGGTGGAGGTGGTCCTGGTGCCGTACGTGCCGGACGGGGCGCGGCCCGGTGGCCAACTGCCGGTGGCGGTGCTGCGCGACCACGAGGTGGAGGAGGTCCGGTTGCGGGTCGAGGCGGACCTGGAGCGCCGCCGTTCGCTGGGGACCACCTGCCGGGCCTCCTGGGCGCGGTACAAGGCGGTGTCGATCCGGGCCCGGGTGGTGGTTCGCCGGGAGGAGGACGTCGACGCGGTACGCCGACGCATCCACGACCGCCTGCACCAGACGTTGAGTCCGCTGCCGACCGCGCTCAGCCCGACCGGTTGGGCGTTCGGCGAGCCGCTGCGGGCGTCAAACGTGTACCGCCTGCTGGAGCACGCCGAGCCGGGGGTGCGCTACGTCGAGTCGGTGCGGTTCGAGGTCGACGAGGCCCCGGACAACCAGGTACGCACCCTGGCGGCCGACCAGTACCAGCCCCGCACCTGGTACGCCGGCAGCGGGGCGGTGCTGTTCCGCTCCACCAACGCGGGGGCCGGTTGGGAGCCGGCGGGACGTTTCGACGGTGAGACCGTGCAGCGGGTGGTGCCGGCCCCCGCGCCGGTGCGACCCGGCATCGTGCCCCGGGCCGGTTCGGTCGCGGTGGCGACGGTACGCGCCGGCGGCGGGTCTCGGGTACACCTGAGCACCGACCTGGGTGAAACCTGGTCGCTGCTGGCCGACCTGGACTCGCGGGTCGGCGACCTGGCCTGGATAGACCGGGACGGCGCGGGGGCGCTGCTGGTCGCCACCGACACCGGCCTGTACGAGGTGTCCCTGCTGCCGGGCGCGGTGCCGTTGCAGATCCTGGTCGATCCGGCCGACGCGGACCGGGGCTTCTACGCGGTGCGGTCGTTCGTCTCCGAGCGCGGCGCGGCCGGGGTGGCGGTCGCCGCCCAGGCCGGTTTCGGGGTGTACCTGTCCCAGAACGCCGGACGCCCCGGCAGCTTCGGCCACGTGGGTCTGGCCAACGTGGACAACCGGGTTCTCGCCGTGCAGTACGACGGACCGGCCACCCTGCTGTGGAGTGGCGCCGGCGAACCCGATCCGAAGAAGCCCGGCCAGGGGTGCTTCCGCACCCGGCTGTTCGAGTCCGACGTGAAGTGGCAGGCGCTGTCGGCGGGCTGGCTCGGCGGCACCTGCCGGGATCTCGCCTTCAGCGGTCCGCTCGCGCTGGCCGCGACGCAGAGCGGCGGGGTGCTCCGGCTGGACACGCTCGCCGCGCAGCCGCAGTGGACGTCGGTGTCGGTCAACTGCGGGCTGCCGCTGCGTGACCGGACCCGGTTCATGCCGGTGGACGCGGTCGCCGCGACCGGCGCGGCGGAACGCCTGGTGCTGGCCGGCGGGGAACGCGGCGTGCACCGCAGCGAGGACGCGGTGGAGTGGTCGGCCAGCGCCAACCAGTCGACCGCCGACGTGGTGACCGTCCCGGACACCTGGCTGCTCTGCTCCGGCGAGCACGACATCGAGGTGGTGCGGCAGGATGCGACGAGCGGCCATTGAGCGGCTGCTGCCCGCGGCCTACCAGCGGGCGGCCGGGCCGGGCAGCGTGCTGTGGGCGTTGCTGGACGTGATGGAGGCGTTGCACGCCCCGGACGAGGCGGTGCTGGCCGAGGTCGACGCGCTCTTCGCGCCGTACCGGGCACCGGCCCCGATGGTGGCGTACCTGGCCCGGTGGGTGGCGATGGACCACCTGGTCACCGCGCCCCGGCGGGACGTCCCCCTGCCGCTGCCCCTGAATCGGCTGCGCGACGTGGTGGCGCACGGCGCGGCGCTGGCCGCCTGGCGGGGCACCCCGGACGGTCTGCGGGCCGCTCTGGAGCTGGCCACCGGGGTCACCGGCTTCGTCCTCGACGAGCCGGCCGAGCGGCCGTTCCACCTGGTCGTCCGGGTACCCGCCGACGCCGCCGATCAGGTGGCGCTGGTCGACCGGATCGTGGCCGCGGAGAAGCCGGCCGCGGTCACCGCCGAGATCACGGTCGGCGACACCCCGTCCGAGCGGGCGGTAGGCCGGGCCAGCGTGCCGTCGCCGGCCGTCGACCCGTCAGCTCCCGTCTCCCCCGTTTCCGCCGCCGAGGAGCCGTCATGACCACCGAATGGGCCGTCGTCGCCGCCGCCGAGCAGTTCACCCTGGACGCCCGCAACGCCGGTGAACTGACCTTCACCGTCTCCAACCCGGGCGTCGCACCGGACACCGTGGTGTTCGACGTGGCACCCGGCGAGGGCACCCAACGATCGTGGTTCACCGTCACCGAACCCCAGCGGGTGGTACCGGGCCAGGGTTCGGTGTCGTTCCTGGTCCGACTGGCCGTGCCGGCGGGCACGCCGCCCCGGCGCTACGACATGACCGGGTTCGCGTACTCGGCGAACACGGCGCCGGAGGAGAGTTCCCGCTCCAGTGGCCGGGTCACCTACGAGGTACGCGCGGTCGCGCCGCCGAAGCGTACGCCCTGGCCCTGGATCGCCGCGGCGGCGGCGTTGGTGCTGGTGGTCTCGGCGGTGGTGGTCTTCCTGGTGGCCCGCGACGACGAGCCGCCACCGCAGGCGCAGGTGGTGACGGTCGAGGCGGAGACCCTGGTGACCGGGGCTCGGGTCGAGTCGCCCTCGGGTTCCGGTGCCACCGTTCAGGTGCAGCAGAACTGCTGCGAGGTGACCTGGTCGCAGGATGCTCAGCTGTTCTTCCTCGGCCGTGCGGTCAACGACCGGGTGACCGTGACAGTGGCGCTGCCCGCCGAGGCGACCTGGCAGTTCTCAGCCGTGCTGACCACCTCGTCCGACTACGCAAACACGGTCTTCCTGATCGATGGCCGGCAGGTCGGCGTCCCGTTCCTCGGGTTCACGCCGAAGGTGCAGGTCACCGACTGGGTCGAGGTGGGTCGGGTGCGGCTCGGCCCCGGAACGCACGAGATCACCCTGGTCGTGATCGGCAAGACGCAGAGCACGAACCGCTACTTCGCCGGTCTCGATCTGCTCCGGTTCACCGAGGTCGCGCCGGAGGACCAGCGTTGAGCGGGCAGCAGAAGGCGCTGCTGGCGGCGCTGGGCGTACTGCTGGTGGTGCTGTTCGCGGTGGCGGTGGGCGCGGGTAGCGACGAGCGGGGCGACCCGGCGGCCCGGCATCCACTGGTCGACCTGCTGGGGCGAGCCGGAGGTGGGCGGAGCGCCGTCGATCCGGCCGGCGTGGACGCGGACTGCGCCGACGCCACCGGGCGGTTGGTGGTCGACGGCCGCTGCGAGCTGCGCGTCGCCGATCCGGGCGGGCTGCGCACCCTGATCCTGCGCGGCCCGCAGGCGTTCAGCGTAAGGGCCACGGCCCCGGGCGACGCCGACCTCACGGTCACCGACGAGGTGGATCCCGCCGACGACGGCAGCGGCGCCGTGGCCCGCGTCGCCGTCGACCGGGCCACCACGGTGCTGGTGAGTTGTCCGCCCGGGTGTCTCGTCACCATCGCGCAGGACTGAGGCGGGAGGTCGGCATGGGTGCGCTGCGCAAGCCGTTCCTGCTGCTGGCGATGCTGGCGCTGGTGCTGGCGGTCGGCCTGGAGGTGGGTGCCGGGCTGCTGCTGGGCGGCGGCGACGCCGGCGCGGAGTTGGCCGGCAGCGCCGCCGACCTCGGGGTGGAGGTCGGCGACGTACGGGAGGTCAGCGAGCCGTCCGGCCGTGGTACGGGCTATCTGGCGCTTGTCGACGCGGCGGCGCTCTGGACGACCGGGCTGTTCTGCCTGGGTCTGGTGCTGCCGGACCGGTTGCACGGCCGGATCCAGGGCGTCGCCACCCTGATCTTCTCCATCGTTCTGATCCTCGTGGCCCTGCTGGCGCTGGTGCTCGCGTTCATCGAACTCATGATCATGGTGTCGTTGTTCCTGGCGCCGCCGTTCGGCACGCTGGCGTACCTCGCGTTGTGGGGCTTCTTCCCGGTCGGTGACGCCGCGGTGCTACTCGCGCTGGTGCTGCTGCTCAAGCTCGCCTGGGCCGGGTTGCTGATCCTGGCGCAACCGAAGTTCCTGCAGAACAAGGGGCTGGTTCTGCTGATCCTGACCAGCCTGCTCTGCACGGTGCTGCTGGAGTTCCTGCACCACCTGGTGCCGGTGATCCTGGTGAGCATCCTCGACTCCGTGGGCGCCGTCGTCTTCGCGATCATCGCGATCGTCTGGGCGCTGGTGCTGCTGATCGGAGCGATCCCGGCGATCGTCAAGGCGGTGCGGGCCACGGCCGCGCTGCGCGCCGAGCCGGACCCGCACGGCTGAGGGCCGGCCTGAAGGAATGAGCTGTGCCGTCAGTCGGGACCGCTGGTCCGCGTGAAGACGCCGGCGTGGGCGGCTGCCGCTGCCGCTTCGGCGGCCCGGTCCGCCATGGCCTCGTCGATGGGGTCTCCGCTGACGAGCAGGCGGTAGTAGAGCGGTGCCGAGACGGCACGGATGACCTCGGCCGCGTCCGTGCCCGGGGGTAACTCCCCCCGCCGCGCCGCCTGCTCCACGCAGGGGGCCCACTCGGCGATCCGGACGGCGTAGAAGCGATGCAGCGCCTCGGCGGCGCGTAGGTCGCAGGTCGCGGCGACGATGACCGCCCGGAACAGGGCACCCTGACGCGAGTCGACCAGGGTTCGCCGCACGAGCCGGGCATTGGCACGCAGGTCCCCGATCAGCGTTCCGGTGTCGGCTCGCGGCAGCGACTGCTCCGCCATGTCTGCCAGCAGGTCGGTGACCAGGCCGGCGGCGGTACCCCAGCGGCGGTAGACCGTTGTCTTGCCCACCTCGGCACGGCGCGCCACGTCCGCGAGGTCAAGACGGTCGAAACCGTGCTCGACGAGTGCGTCACCGGCAGCTTTCAGCACGGCGGCGCGGACCCGGGCGGTCCGTCCCCCTGGCCGGACAGCACCGACAGTCATAACGGGTCTCCAGTTCCCTTAACTGCGATTGGCTGCTAGCGTAGCCGACGCGCTAACGAAACCACAGTTCCCTTAGCGGAAGGATTCATCGTGGAGTACCGACGACTCGGGGCATCCGGCCTCACCGTGCCCGCCCTCAGCTTCGGCGCCGGCACCTTCGGCGGGTCCGGTCCGCTTTTCGGCGCCTGGGGCACCACGGACGCCCGAGAGGCGAGACGCCTCGTGGACATCTGCATCGAGGCCGGGATAACCATGTTCGACACTGCGGACGTGTACTCCGACGGCGCGTCCGAGCAGGTGCTGGGCCAGGCGATCAAAGGCCGCCGCGACACCGTCCTGATCTCCACCAAGAGCGGTCTGCCGACCGGTAACGGGCCGAACGACGCGGGAACTTCACGGGCCCGGCTCATCCGATCGGTCGACGTGGCGCTACGCCGACTCGGGACCGATTACATCGACCTGTTTCAGCTACATGCCTTCGACGCCGCGACGCCCGTCGAAGAGGTCATCGCGACACTTGACGACCTGGTGAGGGACGGCAAGATCCGTTATCTCGGCGTCTCCAACTTCGCCGGCTGGCAGCTCATGAAATCCCTCGCCGCGGCCGACCGGGAGCATCGCCGCCGCTACGTGGCACATCAGGTCTACTACTCGCTCGTCGGTCGGGACTACGAGTGGGAACTGCTGCCCCTGGGCCTCGACCAAGGCGTCGGAGCCGTGGTGTGGAGCCCGCTCGGCTGGGGACGACTCACCGGCAAGATCCGCCGCGGCACACCGCCACCGGCCACGAGTCGGCTCCACGCGACCGCCGCCTTCGGCCCACCGGTCGAGGACGAGCACCTGTTCCGCGTCATGGACGTCCTCGACGAACTGTCCCGCGAGACCGGTCGAGCAGTGCCGCAGATCGCGGTCAACTGGCTACTGCAACGGCCCACGGTAGCCACCGTCATCATCGGCGCCCGCAACGAGGCGCAACTGCGGCAGACCATCGACGCTGCCGGTTGGGCACTGACGCCGGAGCAGACGGCCCGGCTCGACACTGCCAGCAGCCGCACCGCACCCTATCCGTACTTCCCTTATCACCGACAGGAAGCCTTCGCCAGGCTCAACCCTTCGCCGGTCGCGACCACAGCCTGAACACGCCCCGCACTAGGGAGGCGGCAACAACCCTGTAGTTGCCGCCTTTCGCGGGCCGGACACCGCAACAACCCTGATGTTGCCGCGTCGACGGCGGGGCGGCGTCCAGGGGGCGGTGGTCGAGATGGTCGACAACCACCTTTTGCTTACGGCGGATATGGTTGCCCGGTGATCGGGCTCGGCCTGCTCTGGTACCTCGTCGGCGTGTTGGCCGACGTCGGTGCCACCAGCATGCTCTCCGGCACGGCGGCGGTGACCGGCGTGCTGCTGGCCGCCGTGCTCACCGCCGGGGTCCTGCTCACCGGGGCGGTGGTCGATCCCGGCCGGCGGGTCACCCGTCGGATGCTGCGGGAGCGCGCCGGCCGTACCGGGATACCCCGCCACCGCGATCCGGACGCTGCCGGCCGGGCCCGGCCCAGAGCCCCCACCGCCGCGGCCCTCGCGGTCGCCTGAGCGTCTCTTCACTCACCCACCTCTGCCGCTCGTCGGCGACCGCTGGTGACCGTTCCTGCTCACATCAGCCGTAGTCGCATGTCGAGGGGTGTTCCATGTCCATGATCTACCACGCCATCTCCGAGATCCTGTTGTTCTGGCACGCCGCCTGGCAACGGCTGCTCGGCGACGCGTCCGCGCTGGGCACCGACTGGTCCTGGGTGCTGGGCATCGTCTTCCTGGTGCTCACCGTCCGGATCATCCTGTTCCCCGTCTTCGTCAAGCAGATCCGGTCGCAGCGCGCGATGCAGGCGTTGCAGCCGAGGCTCGCCGAGCTCCAGGCCCGGCACCGCGACGACCGGGAGACCCTACAGAAGGAAATGGTCGAGCTGTACCGGGTGGAGAAGGCCAACCCGCTGATGGGTTGCCTGCCGATGCTGGTGCAGATCCCGGTCTTTCTCGGCCTGCTCCACGTGTTGCGGCATCTCAAGCCGACGATGCCGGAACACCTGAAGACGCTGTACGGCTGGTCGGTGACCCAGTTCGACAGCGCCTCGTCGGCCACGCTGTTCGGCGCCCCGATCGCGGGTACCTTCGGCTCCACCGGGCAGGAACTGGCCCTGCTCGGCGCGGACGGCGCGACGGTCAGGATCGTGGCCGCCGTGCTGATCGCGACGATGATCGCCACGACCTACCTGTCCAGCCGTCAACTGATCCTGCGCAGCGGCTGGGCCACCGACCCGCAGCAGCGGCTGGTGCAGCGGCTGATGCTCTACGGCATCCCCGCCTCACTGCTCGTCTCCGGACTGATCTTCCCGATCGGCGTGATCATTTACTGGGTGACCACGAATCTCTTCTCGCTCGGCCAGCAGACCTGGATGCTGCGCAGGTACCCGCCAGCCGCGACCGCGACGACCGGTCCGGATGCGCCGGCCAGCACGCCGACGGCTGCCCCGACCCACGACGGGGACGCACCTGGCCGTCCGGCCGCACCGAAGGTCGGGGCGAAGCCGGCCAACCGCCGCCGGAGGCGTGCCACCTGAGTCACGGGGCAACCGCGCGGCGGACGTGCACCAGGGCAGTTCCCGATCATCGGGAACTGCCCTGGATCAGGCGGTCGGCCACCATCGCGGCGGTGGCCGGTCACCTCGGAGTCAGCTGATCTCGGCGGTGGTCCAGCGGGCGGAGGCGTTGGTGACCGGCGCGACGTCGCCGACCAGGGTGGTCGACGCCGCCACGTCGCGGCGCGCGCTGGTGCCGACCCAGAGGTCGACCTCACCGGGCTCCACCACGCGGGTGAGCGACCGGTCGGAGAAGGCCAGCCGGGTGGTGGGCACCGTGAAGGTGACCGTGGCGGACTGGCCCGGCGCGAGGTGCACCCGTTGGTAGCCGAGCAGCTGTGCCACCGGTCGGGTCACCGACGCCACCAGGTCCCGGCCGTAGAGCTGCACCACGTCGTCGCCGGCCACCGCACCGGTGTTGGTGACGCGTACGCTCACCGTCAGCGCCCCGTCGGTCGGCGCCGTGGCCGGCACCGTCAGCTCCGTGTACCCGAACGTCGTGTAGGACAGGCCGTGACCGAACGGCGCCGCGGGCGTCGCCAGCAGGTTGGTCACCTCGTTGCCGTCGCCGAGCGTGGGATGCAGGTACGAGTACGGCTGCGCGCCCGCCGACCGGGGCAGACTGACCGGCAGCCGTCCCGACGGGTTTACCCGCCCGGAGAGCACGCCGGCGATCGCGCCCGCCCCCTCCTCGCCGGGGAAGAACGTCTGCACCACCGCCGCGCAGCGGCTCAGCGCCCAGTCGATCGCGTACGGCCGGCCGGTGAGCAGCACCAGCACGACGGGCCGGCCCGTCGCCAGCACCGCCTCGACCAGGTCCCGCTGCACACCGGGCAGCTCCAGGTCGTCCCGGTCGCAGCCCTCGCCGACCGTGCCGCGACCGAACAGTCCCGCGTGGTCGCCGACGACCAGTACGGCGACATCCGCCGCGGTGGCCGCGGCGACCGCGGCGTCGAAGCCGGAGCGGTCGTCGTCGTCCACCTCGCAGCCGCGGGCCGAGGTGACCAGTTCGGCACCGAACTCGGCGCGCAGCGCCTCGAGCACCGTCGGCACCTCGATACCGGCCTCCACGTCGGGATGCTGCACGAGCACGTGGTTGAGGAAGGAATAGCACCCGAAGAGGGCACCCTGCCGGTCGGCGTTCGGCCCGATCACCGCGATCCGCCGGCCCGCCGGCAGCGGCAACGCGTCCTGGTTGGCGACCAGAACTATCGACTTCTCCGCGAGGCTGCGGGCGATCGCCCGGTGCTCGGGCGAGTCGAGGTCGACCACCTGGGCGGGCTCGTCGGTGAAGGCGGCGTCCAGCAGCCCGAGGTCCAGCTTCTGCCGCAACACCCGCAGCACCGCCTGGTCGATCACCGACTCCTCGATCCGGCCGTCGCGCACCGAATCCGCCAGGGTCAGGTAGGCGTCGCCGGTCGGCAGCTCGATGTCGACACCGGCGGTCAGCGCCTGCACGGCCGCGTCCGCGTGGTCACCGGCGACCTGGTGCAGCAGGTTCAGGAACGCCACACCGTAGTAGTCGGCCACCACCGTGCCATCGAAGCCCCACCGGTCCCGGAGCACCCCGGTCAGCATCGTCGGATCGGCGGCTACGGGCACGCCGTCGATCTCGGCGTAGGAATGCATCACCGAACGGGCGTCGCCGTCGAGGATCGCCATCTCGAACGGTACGAGCAGCACGTCGGCGAGTTCCCGCGGACCGGCGTGCACCGGCGCGAAATTGCGCCCGGCGCGGGACGCGGAGTAACCGACGAAGTGCTTGAGCGTGGCATGCACGCCCTGCGACTGCAGGCCGCGCACGTACGAGGTGCCGAGGGTGCCGACCAGGTAGGGATCCTCGGCAATGCACTCGTCGACCCGCCCCCAGCGAGGATCACGGATCACGTCGAGCACCGGAGAGAGCCCCTGGTGGATGCCGAGCGCCCGCATCGACGCCCCGATCGCCGTAGCCATCTCGGTGACCAGGTCGGGGTCGAAGGCGGCCCCCCACGCCAGCGGGGTGGGGAAGGTTGCCGCCTTCCAGGCCGAAAGCCCGGTCAGGCACTCCTCGTGCACGATCGCCGGGATGCCGAGCCTGGTCCCCGTCACCAGGTCGGACTGAAACTTCCACAGCCATGACGCCCGCGATACGGCCTCGACCGGCCGGGTGCCGTAGGCGCGGGTGAGGTGACCGAGCCCGTGCCGGGAAAAGTCTTCGAGCCGGCCGATGTCACCGAACTCGCCCTGCAAGGGCGCGACCGCCTCGCCCTCCGCCTTTTCCCAGAAGCCGACGAGCTGCGCGATCTTCTCCTCGATCGTCATCCGACCGAGCAGTTCACGCACGCGCGTCTCGCCATCGGACCCGTACCGGTCGGGCCGGCCGTGGCCCGATCCTGTCTGGGCCGGCACTGTCGCCGGCCCGCCCACGACCTCGCGGACCTCAGTCATGCTGTGTTACCCCTTTTGTGTTCGTGCCGCTGCCGCTCAGCCCTTGACCGCGCCCTGGAGGCCACCGACGATCTGCTTCTCGGCGAACGTGAAGAAAATAAGTGCCGGCAGCATCGCCAGCGAGGTGAAGGCGAGGATGCCCGCCGTGTCGGAGGTGTACTGGCTGGAGAAGTTCTGCACGCCCAGCGGCAGGGTGTGCAGGCTCGCGTCGCCGAGCACGAGCAGCGGCAGCAGGAACGCGTTCCAGCTGGTGACAAAGGCGAGGATACCGACGGTGACCAGCGCGGGCCGCGACAGGGGCAGCAGGATGCGCCAGAGGAAGCCGAGCCGACCGGTGCCGTCGATGGCCGCCGCGTCCTCCAACTCCCGGGGGATGGCGGTGAGGAACGGTCGTAGGATCACGATCGTCAGCGGCAGCGCGAAGGCGACCTGCGGCAGGATCACCGCGTAGTACGAGTTGATCAGGTTCAGGTCACGCAGCATCAGGTAGAGGGGCAGAATCGCCGCGCCGGCCGGGAACAGCAGACCGAGGGTGAAGAAGGTGTAGAGCACCTCACGGCCCCGGAAGGTGTAACGGGCCAGCACGAACGCGGCGCAGACCCCCAGCACCACGACGCCGATCGTGGTGCCCAGGGACACCACGGCGCTGTTGAACACCTGCCGCCAGAAGTCGCTCTGGGTCAGCACCCGGGAGTAGTTGTCCCAGACCCACGGGTCGGGCAGCCCGGCCGGGTCCGCGACGATCTGCGGCGTGCTGCGGAAGCCGCCGACGATCACGTACACCACCGGAGTGATCGACACGGCGGCGACCGCGAGCGCCAGCGCGTAGGTGAGGGGATTCCCCCACGAGATCGGGCGACGCTTGGCGGTGGGAGACAGAACGGCGTTCGCGGCCACGATCAGTTTGCCCTTCTGGTGATGGCGCCCTCGATGTCGCGACGCAGGAGGAAGCGCTGGAACAGCACTGCCGCGACGAACGAGATGGCGAACAGGATGACCGCAACCGCGTTGCCGTAGCCCCACAGGCGAGCGAAGAACCCGTTGTCCACCATGTACGTCGCCATGGTGGCCGACGCGCCCAGCGACCGGACCGCAGGCACGGAGGTCACCCAGATCACGTCGAAGACCTGCAGCGAACCGATCATGGACAGGAACATCCAGATCCGGATCGTGGGCCCCAGCAGCGGCAGCGTCACGTGCCGCTGGATCTGCCACCAGCTCGCGCCGTCGATGGCGGCGGCCTCGTTCAACTCCTGCGGCACGTTCGACAGGCCGGCCAGCAGAAGGATGATGGCGAAACCGACGTACTTCCAGGTCAGGACGGCCAACATCGTCCAGATAACGATATCGAGATCGGCGAGCCACGCCTGTACCAGACTGCCCAGTCCCAGCGACTCCAGCATCGCGTTGACCGTGCCGGCGTCGGACAGCAGCAGCTTCCACATGATGCCGACGGTGACCTCGGCCAGCACGTACGGCACGAACGCCAGCAGGCGGAACAGCGTGCGACCACGGAAGTTGCGGTTGAGCAGCAGGGCGACGCCCAGCGCGATGGGTCCCTGGATCAACAGTGACCCGAACACGATGATCGCGTTGTTGCGCAGCGCGTCGATGAAGATCGGGTCCTGGAAGGCCAGGACGTAGTTGTCGAAGCCGACGTAGTCGGTGGGCGGTCCGACGCCACGCCAACGGAACAGGCTGTAGTAGAAGGCGAAGCCCATCGGGACCAGCACGAACATCACGTAGACGATCACGGCTGGTGTCGTGAGCCCGATGATCTCGTACCACTTGCGTCGGGTCTCGGCGGCCCGAGCGGACGAGCGCCGGGCAGGCCGAGGTCCCGCCGGCGGCGCGGATGCGCCGCCGGCGAGGTCCAGGGTCGGGTTGGTCGACGTCACTTGCGCGCGGCCGCCTTCATGGCCTCGACAACCTGCTCAGGGGTGCCGTTGCCGGCGAAGATGGCGACGATCGCGTCGTTCATCGCGTTACCGACGGTGCTACCGAACGCCGTGTCCAGCCAGAGCTGCACGTAGGTGGCGCTGGTGGTGGCCTCCAGGATGGACTTCAGGGCCGGGTCCTTGACGCCGTCCTCGGCGCCCTTGGCGACCGGCAGGCCGGTGCCGGTCTCGGCGTAGCCCTTCTGCACCTCGGGGCTGACGATGTACTTGAGGAACTCGACGCACTCGGCCGGCGCGTTCTTGGCGCAGGCGAACCCGTCGCCGCCGCCCAGGGCCGCCTTCGGGTCGCCGGCGGAACCGGTGATGGCCGGAACCGGGAACCAGCCGATGAACTTGTTAAGCGCCTCCTGGTCCTCGGTCACGGTGTCCAGGGTGCCCTTGTTCCAGTCACCCATCAGCTCCATCGCGGCCTTGCCGTTGGCCAGCAGGCCGTTGGCGCTGGTCGGGTCGTTCTGACCCGGCGTGGCGATGAAGTTGGGCTGGAACGGCTCGGTGTCGATGAAAGCCTTCAGGTCCTGACCGGCCTTGACGAAGCACTGGTCGTCGAAGACGTTCTCCAGGGAGGCCTTCCGCAGCGTGTCCACGGAGCAGGCACGCAGCGCGAAGTTGTACCACCAGTGCGCGGCGGGCCACTTGTCACCGGCGCCGACGGCGATCGGAATGACGTTGATCGCCTTGAGCTTGGTGACCGCGTCGTTCAGCTCTTCGAAGGTGGTCGGCGGAGCGGTGATGCCGGCCTGCTGGAACAGGTCCTTGTTGTACCAGATGCCCTCGATGCCCATCCGGTACGGCAGGCCGTACTGCTTACCGTCCACCTGCCAGATCTCGACCGCGCTGCCGATGTTGGCAACCTCGTCCTTGACCTGGTCGGTGATGTCCTTGAGGTAGTCGGCCTCCACCTGCTCGCGGATCTCGCCGCCGCCCCACGCCTGGAAGATGTCCGGCGGGTCGTTGCTCAGCAGCGCGGCGGGGAGCCGGGTGCGCTGGAGCTGGTTGGTCTCGATGCCCTCGATCTCGATCGTGACCGTGGGGTGCAGTGCGTTGAAGTCCTTGGCGACCTTTTCCCAGTAGGTCTTACCGGGACCGTCCTGGGAGGCGTTGTGCCACCAGGTCAGCGTCACCGGGTTCTTGTACAGCTCGCTCTCGGCAGGCGCCTCGTCCTCACCGCCGCCACCGCAGCCGGCGACGAGTAGTGCGGTTGTCATGGACAGCGCTAGAAAGGTGGTTGCACGGCGCTTTATAGCCATCGATGTCTCCTCGACCAGTCAGTCGGGTGCTCGGCCTGAGCGAGTTTTTCAGTCGGGTAACGCAGTGTCAATCGGTGTCGATAACGTTTTCGACTCGTCTCCTTAACCGGCCCGATGGCCCTCTATCATCATCGACGTGGCGTTTCCCCAGCGTGTCAAGATGTCGGACGTAGCCCGCACGGCCGGCGTCTCCGTGGCGACCGTTTCCAAGGTGGTGAACGGCCGTTACGGAGTGGCACAGGCGACCGTGGAACGGGTCCAGCAGGTCATCCGTCAACTCGGCTACGAGGCGAGCCTGGGGGCGCAGAGCCTCCGCAGCCATCGCACCAACGTGCTGGGCATCCTGGTCGCCGAGTTCGAGCCGTTCTCGACCGAACTGCTCAAGGGCGCCAGCGTGGAGGTCGCCGGCACCGGCTACCAACTACTGGCGTACTCCGGCGGCGACGGCGCCGGGACGGCCGTCGGTTGGGAACGCCGCTCGCTGGCCCGGTTGTCGGGCACGCTCATCGACGGGGCCGTGATCGTCACACCGACGGTGGTGGAGACCAAGCAGGGCTTCCACGTCGTGGCCGTCGACCCGCACACCGGCCCGTCGGGGCTGCCGACCGTCGATTCCGACAACTTCGCCGGTGCCGTCCTGGCGACCAACTATCTGCTGTCCCTCGGTCACCGCCGCATCGGGCACATCAGCGGACGCCCCGACCTCGAATCGTCCCGGTTGCGCGAGGCGGGCTTCCGGCAGGCCATGGCCGACGCGGGCGTGACGGTGGACGAGCGGCTGGTGCGGGTCGGCGGGTTCCGCATCGAGAGCGCCGCCGAGACCGCCGCCGAACTGCTCTCGTTGCCCGACGGCCCGACCGCCGTCTTCGCCGGTAACGACCTCTCCGCGATCTCCACGATCGACGTCGCCCGGAGCATGGGCCGGTCGGTCCCCGACGACCTGTCCGTGATCGGCTTCGACAACATCCCGGAATCAGCGCTGGTCAACCCGCCACTGACGACGATAATGCAGCCGTTGCAGCGGATGGGCGCCGAGGCGCTGCGGCTGCTGGTCGACCTGATCGCCGGCGTCGAGCGGAACACCCACATCCGGCTGCCCACCGAACTTGTCGTCCGCTCGTCCTGCCGTCCGCTGCGCGGTTGATCAGCCGCCCCTTTGCCGCTTCTCGCGCCATCTGACGGCGCGCTCCCCCACCGACGGTATTTCCCGGCCCCGACCCCGCTCTGTATTAGGCGTAACCAGGTCGACACCGGAGCGTAACGGACCGGGGTCGACCACGGCTCCGTCGATGGGAGACACCTGTCATGAGCAGTGTAGGGAGACGGCTCCGCCGGGCCGTGTGGGTCGGGTTCGTCGGGGCGGCGCTGACCGGCCTGTTGACGACCGGCGCAGCCGCCGCCGTGCCGGTCGGGCACGGGTCGGACCGCGCCACCCCGGTGGCCCGCACCGACGTCCACATCCGGGATGTCGCCGCCGACACCGGGGTCCAGCCGCACTCGCTCGACCCGCTCTGGGCCAGCCCCGACATCAAGGTCTGCCCGACAGCGGTGGAGTGCGCCGTGAGCCAGAACCCGGTCGTCGGCGCGACCAACTACATCTTCGTCAAGCTCCGTAACCCGAGCCCGGCCGGCTCGGGCTCGGTCGGCGGCGTGCTACAGGTCTACCGGACGACGCCGGGTGGCGGTGCGGTGTGGCCCATCCACTGGACCAGGATCGGGGCGGCCTCCGTGGCCGCCGCACCCGGCGTCACCACGGTCGCCATCCCGTGGAAGGGAGTTCCCGGACCGGGTCACTTCTGCCTGCTCGCCCGCTGGGTGTCGAACTCCGACCCGATGACCGTCGAGGGTCCGGACATCAGCACCAACACCCGGAGCAACAACAACATCGCGTGGCGCAACGTCGACTCGGTCCAGCTCACCCCGGGCGCCGGCCCGACCGTTCGGCCCTTCGCGATCGGCAACTCGCTCACCGTGCCGTCGCGCAACGAGGTGCTCTTCGTGGCGGCCGAACCGTTGCAGGCGATCGGTGGCCGGGTGGTCGTCGACCTCGGCCAGGATTTGTTCGAGCGCTGGCGTGCCGGCGGCGCGGTCGGCACCGGGGTACGGCCGATCGGCAGAACCCAGGTGGAGATCGTCGACACGACCTGGGCCAGCCTGGGCAACCTCCTGCTGCAACCCGGTGAGCGGGCGCAGTTCTCGCTGCTCTTCACGGCCCAGGCGGAAAGCGACGGGGAGATGTGCCTCGCCGTGGTCCAGTTGGGCCCGGACAGCAGCGGGACGATGTCCGACCTGGGCGGTGTGCAATATCTAATCACCTCCCTGAAGGAGTAGTCCTCCAACGCCGCGTACCGCGGGGGTCGGGAACCGTCCCGGTTTTCGATCCCCGCGGTGTCAGCGCAGGCAGACCCAGTCGGTCACCACGCTGAACCCGCCGGAGCGGGCGTGCAGTTGGACCGGGCCCGGCGGCGGGAGGCCGAGCGAGAAGAGCCCCACCGCGTCGACCGAGGTCTCCTCGTAGGTGCCGTTCGCCGTCCGGGCACTGACCCGGCCGCCGTCGACCGGACTGAGCTGCCCGACGATGCCCGTGCCGCCGATCTCGATCTCCACCAAGATCGGGCCGCCCCGGAAGGACAGGTTCCGCGTGGAGCCGGCCGACCGGGTGGCCACCGCGCCCGGCTCACAGGCCGAATCGAAGACCAGCTCGGCGACGGTGAGCTGGGCGTCCACCGTACGCCAGGCGAAGGCCGCCCGGGCCGCCCTGAGGTGCTCCTCGGGGACCCCGCCCGCGTCGCCGAGCGCCGCGCGCAGCTCCGCGCCGAGCGCGGCGTCACCGGCCGGCGGCCACTGCTCCATCACGCTCGCCCCCCTTCGTCCCGTCCCCCGGGTGAGAACCAACGTACGGCGCGAGCGCGGCACAGGCACGAAGCCGACGCAGGCACCGCGCCTGGGTCGGCCCGATGCTGCCGACCGGTACGCCCAACCGCTCGGCGGTCTCCCGATAGCTCAGCGGCGGATCGGCGGTGAGCATCGAGAGCACCTGCTGGCAGCGGGGTGGAAGCTGGGCGAAGCCCTCGCGCAGGGCCCGCCGCCGCTCGGCACGCAGCAGGTCCTCGTCCGCCGCCGGCGACGTGCCGTGGTACGCGTCGAGGGCGCCACCGGACGGGTCGACGGGTTGGGTACGCCGACCGAGGCGGGAGATCCGGTAGCACTCCCGCCGGGTGGTGGCGGCCAGCCAGCCGGCCAACGCCTCCGGTCTGCGCACCTGGTCCAGATGTTCCACGAGCCGCAGCCAGACGGTCTGGTTGACGTCCGCGGCTTCGGCCCCGGCCAGGTCATGGCCGCGGATCACCGCGTAGACGAGCGGGGTGTAGCGGCGAACCAGCTCGGTCCAGGCCGACTCGTCTCCGTCGGCTGCGGCGGCCACCAGCACCGCGGCACTGTGCTCGGTCACCACAACGTGTCCCGGGAACTCATTCGACGAACACCCCGTAGTCGGGGTGCCAGGACGGCGCCGCCAGCAACGCCAGCCGGGCCTCGTCGGCGCTCAGGTCACCGGCGGCCATCAGGGCGGCGAGCCGACCGGAGACGTGGGCAGCCGCGAACGAGGTGCCGGCCCACGTCGCGTAGCCCTGGAACACCCGGGTCGGGCGATCGGGCAGCGGCAGGCGACCCACGACGTAGGTGCTGTCCCGGCGGCCGACGGCGCAGGCGTCCACCCACGATCCGAATCCGCTGTCTTCCGCCGGCACCAGGCCGGCAGGATCCGGGGCGAGTGCGGCCACTCCCACGACGCGGTCCAGCGCGGCCGGCCAGATCGGTCGGTCGGTGCCGGCGTTACCGGCAGCCGCCACCACTGCGGTGCTCGGCGGCAACCCGGCCACGGCGTTGGCCAGTGGCATCGAGGGCTGGTCGTCCAGGGTGAAGCCGCCCAGCGAGAGGTTCACCACCGACACCTCAGGTGCCAGCCGTCCCATGGCGGCCACCACCATGGCCTCGTCGCCGATCCCGGTCGGTGCCAGTGCCGCCTCCGGGTCGACGTGTACGCCCGGCGCGGCCTGCCGCACCACCCCGGCGACGAACGTGCCGTGACCGCCCTGCACGGCGAGCACGTCGGCGTACAGGTAGAGCGGGTCCTCGTCGTCCGGCTCCGGTAGATACCCACCGCCCAGCCAGGACGGGTGGTAGTCGCCGGCCTTCCGCCAGATGCCGGTGTCGCAGATACCCACCGTCACCCCCGCTCCCTCGGCGAGCCGGCTCGGGTCGGGCGGTGCGAGTGCGGCGGCCTCCCGGGGCGGCGTACCCGGGTTGCCCATGATGTTGCCCAGGCCGACCAGCACATGGTGCGGTTGGACCCGGGGTGCCGGTTGCCCGGGCCACTGCCGTGGGTCACGCAGCCTCGTCACGATGGAGGGAACATCGGTCTCGGCGACGAACCGCAACCGGGTGACTCCCGCGAAGCTGTCCGCGATCGTCACCGCGTGGCCACCGGCCCTCAGCCAGGCCGCGACCCGCTGGGCGTCGTCGGTGGCGGCAAGCAACTGCCGGGGCCGGTAGAGGAAGTGCCGGCCGGCGGTGAGGTACCGCCGCACGTCGGGATCGGCGGTCAGCGCCTCTTCGAACGCGAGCTGGTACGCCTCGTCGTCAGCACGGTCGTGCCGGGCACGCGCGTAGCTCGGACGTGACCCTGCGCCGAACGGTAGCGCCGCCGCGACCAGGGCGGATGCCGCGAGCAGTCGTCGACGCGACGGTCGGCCGGTGGGGGTGGCGCGGTCAGGACGCACGGATCCTCCAACTGTGCGGGAGGCGGCCCGCTCACCGGTGGCCGGCGCGCGGCCATCCCCGCAACATCACCAATTCTTCCAATCAATCGTTGCAAGTCAATGAGGTGAACGCCGGTAACGGCCATCCGTAGCGCCATTCGTCGGCGTTGACGGACGAGTGTGGATGCTGAATTCTCTGACCATGCCTGACCGCACCGGTAGCGGTGCCGGAACCGCACAGGCGGCTCTCGACCTCGTCCAACGCTGCCCGCGCGAGGCGATCACGATCGCCACCGGGTTCCTCGCCGCGATTCCCGTCGATCGCGACGAGCGCGCCACCGCCGAGCGGGCCATCGGTCTGGCCCTGCGGGAACTCAACGATTTGTCCGGTGCGCTTCGCCACCTGCGCCGAGCGGTCCGCAGCGCCGGCTCCGCCCGCATCGAGGCGCTGGCCCGGATGAGCCTCGGCTACGTGCTGGCCAACGCCGGCCGTACCGCGGCGGCGCTGCGCGAGGTGACCGCCGCGCTGCCCGAGCTGACCGGCGCGGATGCCGGACGGGCCCGAATGCAGCGGGGCGTGGTGCTGCACTACCGGGGGTCGTACGACGACGCGGTCCGCGACTACGGCCAGGCCATCGACATCGCCCAGCGCGAGGGTGACCGCCTCCTGGAGGCACGGGCTCGCAACAACCGTGGACTGCTCAACGCCCACCGGGGCACCGTCGACGGCACCGACGACCTGGACCGGGCGGCGGCGGTGTTCCACGGCCTCGGCCTGGACCTGGCGGCGGCCGACGCCCGCTGGAACGGTGGGATCGCCGCCGGGCTGCGCGGAGACGTCGCCGCCGCACTGCGCTGTTTCGCCGCCGTCGGCGAGGAGTATCAGCGGCTGGCCGTACCCCGGCCGGCGCTGCTGCTCGACCGCTTCGAGCTGCTGCTGTCGGTGCCGCTTGTCGACGAGGCGGTGCAGGTCGCCGCCACCGCCATCCGGGAACTGCGGAGTCGGGGAATGGCCTCCGATCTCGCCGAGGCGCTGCTGGCCCAGGCACGGGCCGCGCTGCTCGCCGGTGACCTGGACACCGCCACCGGGTCCGCCGCGGCGGCACGCACCCGGTTCCGTCGCCAGGGCCGCCGTACCTGGGCAGCCTTCGCCCGGCACGTCGAGCTACGCGCCGAGTTCCGCCGGGGTACGCGGTCAGCCGCGCTGCTGCGGGCGATGGTGCGCACCGCCGACCAGCTCGACGCCACCGGCTGGCCGGATCCCGCCCTCACCACCCGCGTCGACGCCGGACTGCTGGCGACGGAGTTGGGCCGGACCGGACGGGCGACGGCGCTGTTCGCACAGGCCGCCCGCAGCCGCGGTCGCGGCACCGCCCCGCGACGTGCCCGAGGTTGGTACGCCCTGGCGTTGTCGCGTCGGCTCGGCGGTGACGAGGCCGGTGCGGCCCGCGCACTGCGGCGCGGCCTGGCCGTGCTCGACCGCCACCGCACCTCGCTGGGCGCCACCGAGCTACGCGCGCACAGCGGGGTGTACGGGCAGGAGCTGGCGGCCGAAGGACTGGACATCGCGGTCCGGGCCGGCGCACCGGGCCAGGTGCTGGCCTGGGCCGAGCGGTGGCGTGCCAACGGGCTACGGATGCGTCCGGCGCTACCGCCCGATGACCCCGACCTGGTCGCTGCCCTCGCCGAGCTCCGGCTGGTCAGCGGCCTGCTGGAGGAGGCGGTGCTGGCCGGGCGGACCGTGCACAGTCTGCGCGAGCGGCAGACCCGGCTCGAACAGCGCATCCGGGACCTGGCCCGGCGGGCGCCGGGCGGTGCTCAGGTGGTGGCACCACCGGGTGTCCGGCGCCTGGCCGACCGACTCGGCCCCCGCGTCCTGGTCGAACTCGTGGCCCACCGCGACCGGCTTCGGGCGGTGCTGCTCCGCGACGGCCGCGCCAGCCTGCACGACCTGGGTCCACTCGACCAGGCGGCCCAGTTGGCGCAATGGCACCGGTTCGGGCTACGCCGGCAGATCGTCGGCGGGGACTCGGCCGCCGCGCGGGCGGGCGCCGAACACGCCGCCGCGGCGCTCGACCGTCAACTCTTCGACCCGATACGGCGGCAGGTGGCCGACCGTCCGCTGGTGATCGTCCCGGTCGGCCCGCTGCACGGCGTCGCCTGGGCCGGGTTGGCCACCTGCGCCGGCCGGGCCGTCACCGTCGCCCCGTCGGCCACCGTCTGGCTCAGCGCCGAGCAGCGCGAATCGTGCACCAGGGCACCGGTGCTGGCCAGCGGTCCACGCCTACCGGCCGGGCGGGCCGAGGTCGTACGGCTCGCCCGGGTGTTGCCGGCAGCCCGGACGTTGACCGGGGCGGACGCCACCGTCGCCGCGCTGACCTCGGCGATGGATCGGGCCGCGCTGGTGCACATCGCGGCGCACGGCGCGTTCCGGGCGGACAACCCCCAGTTCTCCACCCTGGAACTCGCGGACGGGCCGCTGTTCGCGTACGAGTGGGAACGGCTCACCCGTCCGCCGTCCTGTGTGGTGCTCTCCGCCTGCGAGTCCGGGCTGCACGGAGTCCGCCCGGGCGACGAGATAATGGGCTTCGCCGCGGTGCTGCTGGCGCTGGGTACCCGGTGCCTGATCGCCACCGTGCTACCGGTGCCGGCGGAGCCCACCACCGCTCTCATGGTGGACCTGCACCGACGGATGCGAGCCGGTACCCGGCCGGCACAGGCGCTCGCCAGCGCCCAGCGGGTGTTCGCCGCGGGCGGCGACGACACCGCGCGGGCCACCGCGGCGGCGTTCGTCTGCCTCGGCGCCGACTGACCCGCTTCAACCACCCGGGGCGGCCAGCCCGGCAGCGGTTTCCGGGTCGAGCCTGCCGTCGACCACGATCACCTGGTGACGGCCGTGCCGGCTGGTGCCGGCCGGGACGGTCACCGTTTGCGCGAAGGCGTAGGCCACGCACACGCCCGGGTACATGGTGGTCCGGACGAACCACCGGTCCCCCGGTCCGAGGCCGCTGAAGATGAGGGTGTACGCCCCGCCCTCGGGAGCCTGTCCGCGCAGCGCCACCCACGGTCGGTCGCAGCCGTTGACCGCCTCCTCGCCGGTCAGCTCACCGGCGAACACCTCGGGCGGTTCGGTCGCCACCGCCCGCCAGAAGAACCCGCCGTAACCGGCGCCGCCGGGGCGCCCGTTGGTGGCCGGGCTGCCCAGCACGATGTCCCGCTCGGCGGGTGCGGTGAGGGTGCTGGCGAGGTCGAGTCGCCAGGCGCTCGGGTGGCCAGACACGGCCGAGGCGCTGATGGTGCGCCGTTCGGAGAGCAGCACGTCACCGGCCGGATCACACCAGTGCAGCCGGTGGTCGAGCCGGTCGGGCGTCCGTTCCTCCCATCCCACGTGGACGATGCGTCCGTGGTCGCCACGCCAGGTGTATCCGACGTCGCGGACGTAGGTGCGCCCGCCCCAGAGGTTGGTGCCGTCGACGTCCTGCACCGCCAACGACGCGCCGAGGTGCCAGACATGGTCGGCGGGCAGAGCGTCGGTGACCGGGGTGCCGGCCAGGGTACGAACCGGGTGCAGGTAAGGCCGGGGGCCGTGTTCGACGCCGAGGTCCGGGGCGAGCACGTAACGGGCCACCGGCGTACCGCCGACCAGCAGGTGCGGGTCCGCGCGGCCGTCGGAGGCGTGATCGGTGGCCCGGCCGAGGATCCCGTCCCGTCCGTTCATGGCAGCTCCACCTGGGTGACCGGCCGGCGACGGGCGACGGCGTGCACGGCGGCCAGCGCGTACCCGGCGAGGATCGGCACCGCGACCGGGGTGACCAGCACCCCGACCAGTACGGCTACCAGACTGGTCCCGGCCAGCGCGGCGCAGTTCGCGGGGTGGTCGAGGCAGGCGCGGGCCGCCCGGGTGACCGCCGACCGCCACCCGGTGCCACCGGTGCGCCCCACCTCGACCACGATCGCGGCGGCGTAGCCGAGCAGGACCGCTGCCACCACGCTGGTGACAGCCAGTCCCACCGCCCCACCCGGGACCCGACCGGTGGCCAGCGCCACCAGGTTGGTGACGAGCAGCCCGACGCCGCCCAGTCCCAGCAGGGTGACGGGCAGGCCGGGCAGCAGTCCCCGGCCGAACCGCGACATCGTTCGGCGGGCGGTCGGCCAACTGCCCGTGTCGAGCCAGTCGTGCAGCGCCGCGCTGGCGGCGCCGACGGCGGCGCCGGCGGTCAGCACCGGCGCCGAGGCGAGCACCGTCAGGATACCCAGCAACGCCAGGTCGGCGGCGTCGCGTACGGTGTCGCGCCAGTCGCGGCGCTGGTCGCCCCGCTCGTCAGCCCTTGAGTCCACTGGTGTTGATCCCCTCGACGAGCATCCGTTGGAAGGCGACGAAGAACAGGAAGACCGGCAGCAGGGACAGCACCGCCATGGCGAACATCGGCCCCACGGCGCTCTGGCTGGTGGAATCGATGAACAGGGTCAGCGCCACCGGGACGGTGTAGTCGCTCAACTCGGACAGGAACACCAGTTGCCGGAAGAAGTCGTTCCAGGTCCAGATGAACGAGAAGATCGCGGTGGTGACCAGGGCCGGACGGCTCAGCGGCAGGATCACGTGCCGGAAGATGCCGAACGCGTTCGCGCCGTCGATCCGCGCCGCCTCGTCCAGCTCGCGCGGGATGCCGCGCATGAACTGCACCATCAGGAAGACGAAGAACGCCTCCGTGGCCAGGAACTGCGGGATCAGCAGCGGCAGGTAGGGCCACTCCCCACCGACCAGGCCGAGGGTGCGGAAGAGGATGTACTGCGGCACGATCAGCACGTGCCCGGGCAGCAGCAGGGTGCCGATCATGACGGCGAACCACAGCCCGCGCAGCCGGAACCTCAGCCGGGCGAAGGCGTACGCGGCCAGCAGGCAGCTCACCGCGTTGCCGACCAGGGTGAGCAGGCTGACCATGGCACTGTTCAGAAAGAAGCGGGCGAAGCTGACGTCGAAGTTGGTCCACCCGTCGGTGTAGTTGCCCGGGGTGAAGTTCCGGGGCAGCAGACCGATGTTGTTGACGATCTCCTCCTGCGACTTGACGGAGGTGCCGATCATCCAGAACAGCGGGTAGAGCACGACCGCGACGATGGCCAGCAGCACGACCAACCGGAGCCAGGAACGGCTGCGTGGCCGTTGTGGACGGGTCGCCACGGTCGGGGCGACGGTATCGGCCACCATCAGCGATCCTCCCCGTCGGAGTAGTGCACCCAGAACCGGCCGGTGCTGAAGAAGATCACCGTGATGATCGCGATGGCGATCAGGAACACCCAGGCCATCGCGGAGGCGTAGCCCATCTCCAGGTTGGTGAAGCCGGTGATGTAGAGGTTGAGCGTGTACATCAGGGTCGAGTCGACCGGCCCGCCGGTGCCGTTGCTGAGCACGAACGCGGCGGTGAAGCCCTGGAACCCGTTGATGGTCTCCAGCACCAGGTTGAAGAAGATCACCGGGGAGAGCATCGGCAGGGTCACGTTGACGAACTGCCGGAACTTGCCGGCCCCGTCCACCGCGGCGGCCTCGTACAGCTCCGTGGGCACCTGCTTGAGCCCGGCCAGGAAGATCACCATCGGTGCGCCGAACTGCCAGATGGCCAGCACCATCAGCGTTTCAAGCGCCCAGTCCGGGTCGTTCACCCAGGGCTTGCCCTGAATACCGAAGAGGGCGAGGAACGAGTTGAACGCACCGTCCCGGTTGAACATGTTGACCCAGACGATGGCCAGGGCCACACTGCCGCCGAGCAGCGACGGCAGGTAGAACAGGCCGCGGAACAGCCCGACGCCGCGCCAGGCCCGGTTGAGCAGGAGAGCCACCCCGAGCGCCGCGGCCAGTTTCAGCGGTACGGCGATCAGGGCGAAGCTGAGCGTGACCCGTACCGAGTGCCACCACGAGGTATCGCTTGTGAACATCCGTTCGTAGTTGGCCAGCCCGACCCACTCCACCTCGGACCACGGGGTCAGGATGTCGTAGTTGGTGAAGCTGAGGTAGAGCGACAACAGCATGGGTATCGCCGTGATGCCCATCAGTCCGATGAGCCAGGGCGTCAGGAAGACATATCCGGCCAGACCTTCCCCGTGCCGGATCCGTCCGGTCCCGCGCCGGTTGGCGTCGGGCCGGACGGATCCGGTGCCGCGTCGGGTCGGGTCGGGCGCCGTGGTCAAGGCCACGAACTGCTCCTCTCCGGGTGGTGCGGCGGGTCAGGAGGCGATTGCCGCCTTGCACGCCTCGACGAACTGGGCGGCGGACTCGGCGGGGGTGGCTCGGCCGTACTGCGCGTTCTCGGCGGCCTTGATCAGCTCGGCGCGAACCTTGCTGTGTCCCTTGATCGGTACCTGGGGCGCCTCGCCGAACGTCTTGGCCAGCTCGGTCTCGACGGCGATGGACTGCTTCATCGCCTCGTCGGTGGTGTCGTCGCTGACCACCCGACGCAGGTCCAGGTTGGACGGCAGGCCCCGGTCGGTGCCGAGCAGCTTGACCGCGTCGGCGTCGTTCGCCAAGAAGTTGATCACATCGACCGCGATGTCCGCGTTCTTGCTGCCCCGGAAGACCGACCAGTACATCGAGGCACGGGCCCACTGACCGCTGGGGTCACCCGGGTAGGCGATGACGCCGAGTTCGTCGGAGGTGTTCTTCTTCAGCTCGGGCATCTGGTTGACCCACACCCACGAGGTGGCGGCCTTGCCGGTGACCACCAGCTGCTTGGTGATGTCGGTGGCGTTGCCCTCGTGGATGACGTCCGGGGTGGGGGTCGCGCCCCGCTCGCGGGCGTCCTTCCACAGCTCGAACCACCTGGTCACGTCCTCCACGGTGAAGCCGAGCTCGTTGCCGGAGTACAGATCCTTACCCTGCTGGCGCAGCCACACCCAGAACGCCTTGTCGATGGCGCTCGCGTCCATCGTGCCGGGGACACCGGTCTTCTTGCTGACCTGCTCGGCCCAGGCGATGTGCTCCTCCCAGCTCATGCCGGTGGTCGGCTCGGGCAGGCCGTTCTTGGTCACCAGCGTCTTGTTGTAGACCAGCCCCTGGGTGTTCTCCCCGGCGGCCAGGCCGGCGAGCTTACCGTCGACCACGCCGTACTGGAGCAGGCTGGGCGGGAACTTGGAGGTGTCGAGGTCACCGGATTCCTGGTACGGCTTGAGGTCCAGGGTCGCGTTGCGGGCGGCGTACTCGGTGAGGAAGTTGTCATCGATCTGGAAGATGTCCGGCGGGTTGCCGCCGGCGGTCAGGGTGGCCAGCTTGTCGAAGTAGCCCTGGTTGGCCTGCCACACCTTCTCGAAGACGACGTCCGGATTCTTCTGGGTGTAGAGGTCCAGCGCCTGCTCGGTGAGCTGGGCCCGGGCCTCGCCACCCCACCAGAAGATCGAGATGGTGGTCTTGCCGTCGGACGCGGCGTCGTCGCCGCAGGCCGCGGCCGCGCCGACCAGCGGCAGGGCGACGACCGCCGCGACCAGGCCACGCAGCAACCGGCGGCGCGACAGGGGGGTACGGTAGGTGCGCCCGTCGGGCGCGCTGGCGGTGAGGTGCGTTGCGGGGTGCATGTGCGCTCACTCCTTGGCGTTAGGAGGCGACCACGTCACCGGCGGCCACGACCGGGTTGCCCGGGTCCGCACGGCGATGCGGGCCCGGGCCAGCGGCAGCGGTTGCGGGACGTTCCCGGCCGGCGTAGGGGCCCGGCGCGGTGGAGTCGCGGATGACCAACTCGGTCTGGAGCATTACCTGTGCGGTGGTGCGACGGACGCCGACTGCCACGGTGGCACCGCTGCCCCGCGCGGTACGCGGGAAATCGGTGTCCTGTTGCAGCAACATGTCGACGGCCGTCCGGCCGGCGGCCGCGGTTGGCGTGGCCACCGTCGTCAGCTTGGGGCGGGTGAGTCGGCTCAGGGAGATGTCGTCGACACCGACGACACTCACCTCCTGTGGCACCCGCACCCCGAGTGCGTCGAGCCCTTCGAGCAGCCCGATCGCCATCAGGTCGTTGTAGGCGAGCACGGCGGTGACGCCGGCCCGGCGGACCTGCTCCGCCTGGGCGAGACCGCCGGTCTCGGTGGGCGGGTTGGGACCGAGCACGGTCAGCTCCGCTCCCGCGGCCCGGGCGGCGGCGCTGGCGGCGCGCCGGATCTCCCGGCTGGTCCACGAACCACGTGGACCGCCCAACAGTGCCATTTCCCGGTGCCCCAGCCCGGCGAGGTGCTCGATGGCCGAACGCGCGCCCTGCCCGACATCCATCAGCACGCACGGCAGCCCGGCCAGCTGTCGGTTCACCACCACCAGCGGCACCTCCCGACTGAGCTGCTCGATCAGGCTGTTGCTCATCCGGGGGCTGCACAGCAGCACCCCGTCGACCTGCTTGGCCAGGGCGTGGACCAGTTCCTCCTCGACGGCGGCGTCCTCGTTGGTGTCGGCAACGAAGACGTGGTAGTCGCGGTGGCGGGCCTGGCTCTCCGCCGCCTTGATCAGTGGCGGGAAGAAGGGGTTGGCGATGTCGGCGATGATCAGCCCGATGTTGTGGGTACGGCCGGTGATGAGTGCGCGGGCGGCGCGGTTGGGCCGATAGCCCAGATCCTCGGCGCACGCGAGCACCCGGACCCGGGTCTCCGGATTGACCAGGTGGGGTGCCGAAAAGGTGCGGGAGACGGTGGAGATGTGCACGCCGGAGGCCCGGGCGACATCCCTGATGGTGACTGGCATCCAGGCCCCCTTCGTCGATGTGTCGGCGGTCACGGGTGCCGCCAATTAATGCAAACGGTTGCGCCAGTGTCAACGGTGGATGGTTACAGCTGTGTTGCGGTGGGCCACACATCATGCCCTGTTAAGCCCACCAAACGGGGCAAAGGCCGCCGATTTTCGGGCCTTCGTTGACGTGAGCCGATCGACCGTGGTTACTTCAGTGCAAAGGTTTGCAGAGAGATCGAGGAGGGTCGGTCCGTGTCACCGCAATCCGGCAGGCGGGCCCGGTACGCCGTGGTCGGCACCGGCGCCCGCGCCGAGATGTTCGTCCGGGCACTGGTGCGCGACCACGCCGACACCGTCGAGCTGGTCGCCTTCGCCGACGTCAACCAGGCCCGGATGGACGCCCACAACCGGTGGCTCGGTGAGCTGGGCCACCGGCCCGTGCCGACCTACCACGCGGGCGACTTCGCCGCGATGCTGGCCAAGGAGCACGTCGACGTGGTGCTGGTGACCTCCGT
The DNA here is from genome assembly GCF_018070435.1 of Micromonospora sp. C51. Classification (NCBI taxonomy): domain Bacteria; kingdom Bacillati; phylum Actinomycetota; class Actinomycetes; order Micromonosporales; family Micromonosporaceae; genus Micromonospora; species Micromonospora sp. C51. Next base: position 63,432 of record NZ_JAGPXQ010000014.1, read on the forward strand.
GGACGTCACCCACGACGAGTACGTGGTGGCTGCGCTGGAGGCGGGCTGCGACGTGGTCACCGAGAAACCGATGACCACCGACGCGCCGCGCTGCCAGCGCATTCTCGACGCGGTACGCCGCACCGGCCGGCGGGTGACGGTGGCCTTCAACTACCGCTACAACCCGCTGCACGAGCAACTGCGCCGGCTGCTGGCCGACGGGGCGGTCGGCGAGATCGGCTCGGTGCACTTCGAATGGCTGCTCGACGTGCGCCACGGCGCCGACTACTTCCGCCGCTGGCACCGCGACAAGGCCAGCTCCGGCGGCCTAATGGTGCACAAGGCCAGCCACCACTTCGACCTGGTCAACTGGTGGCTGGACGCCACACCCGTGCAGGTGTACGCGGCCGGCCGGCTGTTCTTCTACGGTGACGCCGGCCGCCGGCACGGCTACGCCCGCGACTACGATCGGGCACACGCGTCACCGGCCGCCGACGACGACCCGTTCGCCCTGCGGCTGGCCGAGCACCCCCGACTGCGCGAGTTGTACCTCGACGCCGAGGCCGAGGACGGCTACCACCGGGACCAGAACGTCTTCGCCCCCGGAGTCAGCATCGAGGACGACATGGCGGTGCTGGCCACCTACTCCACCGGGGCGACCATGACCTACCACCTCACCGCGTACGCGCCCTGGGAGGGTTACCGGGTGATGGTCAACGGCAGCCGGGGGCGCCTCGAACTGGAGGTCACCGAGAGCGAGTTCGTCAGCCCGGCCGCCGCCGGTGCGCTCAAGGGCGCCGCGCTGCACGGCGACCAGGCCGCCGACGAGGGGGGCGCCGCCACGCTGACCTTGCGCCCCTTCTGGTCACCGCCGCAACGCATCGAGGTCGACGGCTACACCCGGCACGGGCACGGCGGGGCGGACGCTCGGATGACGCAGGTGCTGTTCGGTGGCGTACCCGATCCGCTGCACCGCGCGGCCAGCGCTCGCGACGGGGCGCTGGCCCTGCTCACCGGCCTGGCCGCCAACCGGTCCTTCGAAACCGGCGCGCCCGTGCGGGTCGCCGACCTGCTCACCCTCGACTGACACCGACCACAGGAGCCGCTCCCCGTGCCCACCTCGACCAGACCCGACCTGCTCCTCCCCGCCGAGCCGGGCCAACGCGCGCTGGCCCGGGAGCTGTACGCGCTGGTGGCGCAGTTGCCCATCATCTCCCCACACGGACACGTCGATCCGGCGCTGCTGGCCGAGGACCAGCCGTTCCCCGACCCGTCCCAGCTGCTCATCGTGCCCGACCACTACGTGACCCGGATGCTGCTCAGCCAGGGCGTCTCCCCCGGCGAGCTGGGGGTGCCCAGCCGCGACGGCAGCCCGGTGGAGACCGACGGGCGGCGCATCTGGCGTCGCTTCGCCGACGGGTGGCACCTGTTCCGGGGCACTCCGTCCCGGCTGTGGCTGGAGCAGACCTTCACCGAGGTGTTCGGCGTGCACACCCGACTCACCCCGGGCACCGCCGACGAGGTGTACGACGCCCTCGCCGCCCGGCTCGCCGAGCCCGACTTCCGGCCGCGGGCACTGTTCGAACGGTTCAACATCGAGGTGCTCGCCACCACCGAGTCGCCCCTGGACGACCTGGGCCGGCACGCCAAACTCGCCGCCGACGGCTGGGGCGGTCCCGGCGGGCGGGTGGTCACCACCTTCCGTCCCGACAACGTGGTCGACCTGGACTTCGAAGGCTGGTCGAGCAACGTCGACCAGCTCGGCGAGATCACCGGGGAGGACACCGGGACGTACGCCGGCTACCTGGCCGCCCTGCGTTCGCGTCGGGCCGCCTTCATCGCCGCCGGCGCCACCTCCTCCGACCACGGCCACCCCACCGCCCGTACCCTCGATCTCGGTGCGGACGCGGCGGCGCTGTTCGACCGGGCCCGGCGCGGCGCGGCGGAGCCGGGCGACGCGGAGGCGTTCCGGGCGCACATGCTGCTGGAGTTCGCCCGCATGTCGCTCGACGACGGCCTGGTCATGCAGTTGCACCCGGGTGCGGTGCGCAACCACAACCGGTGGCTGCACGCCCGGCACGGCCGCGACGTGGGTGGCGACGTCCCACAGGTCACCGAGTACGTGCACGCCCTCGCCCCGCTGCTGGACGCGTACGGCAACGACCCCCGGCTGCGGGTGGTGCTCTACACCCTCGACGAGGACACCTTCACCCGGGAGCTGGCACCCCTCGCGGGCGGGTACGCCGCGCTGCTGCTCGGTGCACCCTGGTGGTTCCTGGACTCCCCCGAGGTGCTGCGTCGCTTCCGCGAGTCGGTGACCGAGACCGCCGGCTTCTACAACACCGCCGGGTTCGTCGACGACACCCGGGCGTTCTGTTCCATCCCGGTCCGTCACGACGTGGCGCGCCGCGTCGACGCCGGCTTCCTGGCCCGGCTGGTCGCCGAGCACCGGCTGCCCATGGACGAGGCCGCCGAGACCATCGTCGACCTGGCGTACCGGCTGCCGAAGCGGGTCTTCAAGTTCGGAGAAGAGTCATGACCAGCATCACCGAGGTGACCGTGCACGACGTACGGTTCCCCACCGCCGCCAGTGGCGACGGCTCCGACGCGATCAACCGCGGCGACTACTCGGCAACCTATGTGGAGTTGAGCACCGACGACGGGCCGACCGGCGCCGGATTCACCTTCACCAACGGCCGTGGCAACGAAATCACCTGTGCCGCCGTCGACGCCCTGGCCCATCACGTACGGGGACGTAGCCTCATGGAGATCACTGCCGAGCCGGTGGCCTTCTGGCGCTCGCTCGTCGCCGACGTGCAGCTGCGCTGGCTCGGCCCGGAGAAGGGGGTCATCCACATGGCCACCGGCGCGCTGGTCAACGCGGTGTGGGACCTGCGGGCCAAGCTGGCCGGCAAGCCGATGTGGCGCTACCTGGCCGAGCTGCCCACCGACGAGCTGGTGGCCAACGTCGACTTCAGGCACATCACCGACGCGCTCACCGCCGACGAGGCCGCCGCCATCCTGGACAAGGGGCGCGACGGGCTCGCCGACCGGCTGGCGCTGCTGGAACGCGAGGGCTTCCCGTCGTACACCACCTCGGTGGGCTGGCTCGGCTACCCCGACGACAAGGTCCGTGCGCTGACCCGGGAGGCGTACGCGCAGGGGTGGCGGGCGATGAAGATGAAAGTCGGTGGTCCGCCCGCCGACGACCTGCGGCGGGCCCGGATCATCCGGTCGGAGATCGGCCCGGACGCGCTGCTGATGATGGACGCCAACCAGGTCTGGGACGTCGACGAGGCGATCACCAACATGACGGCGCTGGCCGAGGTCGCCCCGTACTGGATCGAGGAGCCGACGCACGCCGACGACATCCTCGGCCACGCCCGGATCGCCCGGGCGATGGACGAGCTGACCGGCGGGCGGTGCCGGGTCGCCACCGGCGAGGTGGCCGCCAACAAGGTCATCTTCAAGCAGTTGTTGCAGGCCGAGGCGATCGGCGTGATGCAGATCGACGCCTGCCGGGTCGGCGGGGTCAACGAGGTGCTCGCCGAGATCCTGATGGCGGCGAAGTTCGGGGTGCCGATCTGCCCGCACGCCGGTGGTGTCGGCCTCTGCGAGTACGTGCAGCACCTGGCGATCTTCGACTACCTGCGGGTGGGCGCCAGTCTGGAGGGACGGATGGTGGAGTACGTCGACCACCTGCACGAGCACTTCGTCGACCCGGTACGCACCCGCGACGGGCGCTACCTGCTGCCGACCGCTCCCGGCTACAGCGCCACCATGCGCCCCGAGTCGATCGCCACCTTCCGCTTCCCGGACGGTCCGGCATGGCGGTGACCGTGGGCGCGTCCCGACTCGGGCTGGGCGCGGTACGCCGGTTGCCCGCCGAGACCCGTCCCCTGATCCGTCCGGGCACCGTCCCGGCCGGTGTGGTGCACCTCGGGCTCGGCGCCTTCCACCGTGCCCACCAGGCCGTCTACACCGAGCAGGCGATCGGCCTGGCCGGTGGCGACTGGGGCATCATCGGCGTGGCCCCCCGCAACGCGGCGATGGTGGCGACCCTGGCCGCCCAGGACAACCTCTTCAGCGTCAGCACGCTCTCCGCCGCCGACCAGCACACCCGCGTGGTCGGAGCACTGGCCGGGGTGCGGCTGGCCGCCGCCGACCCGCAGGCGGTGGTGGCCCTGCTGGCCGATCCGGCGATCCGGGTGGTCACCCTGACCGTGACCGAGAAGGCGTACCAACTCGACCCGGCCGCCGGCACGCTGCGCCCCGACACCAACCTGGTCGCCGACCTGACCACCGACCGACCGCCGACCACCGTGCCGGGACTGCTGGTACGCGGCCTGCTGGCCCGCGCCACCGCCGACGCGGGGCCGATCGCCCTGGTCAGCTGCGACAACCTGCCCGCCAACGGCCGCCGGCTGCGGAGCCTGGTGACCCAGTCCCTGGCGTACGCCGGCACCTCGCGACAGGTGCTGGACTGGGTCGAGGGGCAGGTCGGTTTTCCGGGCACCATGGTGGACCGCATCGTCCCCGCCAGCACCCCGGAGACCCTCGCCGCGGCCCAGCGGGCACTCGGCGTCGAGGATCTCGCGGCGGTGGCCGCCGAGCCGTACACCCAGTGGGTGATCGAGGACGACTTCCCCGGCGGTCGACCGGCGTGGGAGCGCGCCGGGGCGGTGCTCTGCGCGGACGCGGGGCCGTGGGAGCGGCTGAAGTTGCGCGCCCTCAACGGCGTGCACTCGGCCACCGCGTACCTCGGCGCGCTGGCCGGCTGCGAGACGATCGCGGAGGCCCTCACGCTGCCGCACCTGGACACGGTGCTGCGCCGGCTGATCGCCGAGGACGTGGCCGCCAGCTTCGTTCCCCCTGGCGGGGTGGACGTGGTCGGCTACGGCGAACAGGTGCTGGAGCGCTTCGGCAATTCGGCGATCCGGCACCGCACCCTCCAGGTGGCGATGGACGGGTCGCAGAAACTGCCGCAGCGCATCCTGCACACGGTCGCCGACCTGCGCGCGGCCGGGCGGCCGGCCCGCTGGGCGGCGCTGGTCGTCGCCGCCTGGATCCGGTTCGTCCAGGGCAGCGCCGACGACGGTCGGGCCCTGCCGCTGGACGACCCACTGGCGGAGCGGATCCGCGCCGCACTGGCCGCCGCGCCGCAGAGCCCGGCCGGGGCGGTGGAGGCGGTGCTCGGCCTCGACGAGGTCGTCCCGCCTGAGGTGGCCGCCGACGCGCAGGTCCGCGCCGACGTGGTCGCCTGGCTCACCGACCTGCACCAGCACGGGGTACGCGCCACCCTGGCCGGTGCGATGTGACGAGTCCCCGGGTGGCGCTGGTGGGGGCGAACGGGCACGGGCGCTGGCATCGCCGCGTCATCGGGCCGCTGCACGAGGCCGGCCGGGTACGCCTGGTCGCCCTGGTCGACACCCGGCCGATCGAGTGCGAACCGGCGGCACCGGTGCCGGCCGGCATCCCGGTCTTCACCGACCACCGGGCGATGCTCGTCGACGTCACGCCGGACGTGGTGGTCATCTGCACCCCACCGCACACCCATCTGCGGATCGCCCGGGACGCGCTGACCGCCGGGGCGGACGTGCTGCTGGAGAAGCCGCCGGTGCTCTCCACAGCCGAGCACGAGGAACTGTCCGGGGTGGTGGCCACCACCGGTCGGATCGTGCAGGTCGGATTCCAGGCGCTCGGTTCGGCGGCACTCACCGCGCTGACGGACGCGGTGTCGGCCGGGCGGATGGGGGCGGTCAGCGGCATCGCCACGGTGGCCGCCTGGCAACGCCCGGACGCCTACTACGCCCGCGCGCCCTGGGCCGGGCATCGGCTGCTCGACGGGCGGCCGGTGCTCGACGGTGCGCTGGCCAATCCGCTCGCGCACGCGGTCATGCAGTGTCTGGCGGTCGCCGAGGTGGTCGGCGGCGGGCCGGTGGAGCCGGTCAGCATCGAGGTGGAGCGCTACCGGGTGCGGCCGATCGAGGTGGACGACACCGCAGCGCTGCGGGTGCGGCATCGGCACGGCCCGCCGGTCGTGGCCGCGGTGACCCTGGCCGGCGAGGACTTCATCGCCGGCGAGGTGATCGTCACCGGCGACGCCGGACGGGCGGTGCTGGAGTACCCGACCGATCGACTGCTGCTGCCTGGGGAACCCACCGCCCGTGCGGTGCCCGGCCGGTGCGGCCTGCTGGAGAACCTGCTGGACCACCGGGCCGATCCACGGGTACCGCTGATCGCGCCGCTGGCCCGGACCGCACCGTTCACCGCCGTCCTGACCGCCCTGCAGGCGGCACCCGAGCCGGCGCTGCTCGATGGTGCGCTGGTGGACGCCGTCGGTGCCGGCGCACAGCGGATCCTGCGGGTGCGCGGCGTCAACGAGGTGCTACGTCGGGTGGCCGACGAGGGCCGACTACCGTCGGAACTCGGGGTGCCATGGGCGATAGCGCCTTGGCGAACCGAATTGATCGAGCAAGAATAGGAGGCATCACCGCAACAAACTGCAAACCCATGGTTCAAACAGGACCAAGGACGCTGCGATGAGCAGGGGTTTCCCGACCAGAACACGTCGGGGCGATGCCACTCGACACAATTAGCTGCAACAAATCTGCACATCATTGATATTGACCCTCGTGAAAACACGAACGTAACCTTCGTCATTAATAAGAAATAACGACGAAGGAAACGGAACGAGCCGATGCGCAGACTTGCCGCCGCCGCGGCATCGACAATTATCGCCCTGACCGCCCTCCCCACCGCCGCTCTGGCGCAGCCGTCGAACGACGCGGGGGTCGGCAGCCACCACGAGCGGGACGCCCGCACACCACTCTCACCGTTGGCCCGACAGCTCGGCCGGCAGGCCCTCCCGGCCGGTGACGGCTGGGCCGCCGCCGGTCCCGGCACCACCGGAGGCTCCGCCGCCTCGGCCGATCAGATCCACGTGGTGAGCAGCCGCGCCGAGCTGGTCGCCGCGCTCGGCGGAGACAACGCCACCAACGCGACGAACGCCACCCCCAAGATCGTGTACGTCAAGGGTGGTATCGACGGCTTCGAGGACGCCGACGGTCGGCTGCTCGACTGCACCGACCTGGCTGATCCCGGGTACTCGCTGGAGGGGTTCCTGGCCGCGTACGACCCGGCGGTGTGGGGCCGGGTGACGCCGAGTGGGCCGCTGGAGGAGGCCCGGCGGCGCTCGGTGACCAACCAGACTCAGCAGACCCAGATCAACGTCGGCCCGAACACCACGATCATCGGGCTGCGGGGAGCACGCCTGACCGGGCTGACCCTGATGATCGACCGCGCGACGAACGTGATCGTCCGCAACATCACCTTCGACGACGCCCGGGACTGCTTCCCCGCCTGGTCCCCCACCGACGGCGAGGCCGGCAACTGGAACTCGCAGTACGACCTGGTCTCGGTGCGCCGCAGCGAGAACGTCTGGATCGACCACAACACCTTCACCGACGGCGACAACCCGGACAGCGCCCAACCCGTCTACTTCGGGCGGCCCTACCAGGTGCACGACGGCGCGCTGGACATCACCCACACCGCCAGCCTGGTCACCGCCGCCTGGAACCGGTTCGTGGGACGCGACAAGCTGATGCTGATCGGCTCGTCCAACACCGTCGGCCCGGATGTCGGCCGGCTCAACGTCACCCTGCACCACAACCTGTTCGACGGCGCGCTCCAGCGGTTGCCTCGGGTCCGCTTCGGCCAGGTGGACGTCTACAACAACGCCTACCGGCTCGGCGGTGACAGCTTCCAGTACGCCATCGGCGTCGGTGTCCAGTCCGCCGTGCACGCCGAAAGCAACCACTTCGCCCTCGATGCCGGCGTCACCGCCGCCGACCTGCTCTACGACTGGGGCGGCACCGCGATCACCACCCGGGGCAACTGGGTCAAACCCGCCGGAGCGCCGTCCCGCCCGGTGGACCTGGTCGCCGCGTACAACGCCGCACACGACCCCGACCTGAGTCCCGACGCCGGCTGGACGCCGACGCTGCGGCACGGGCCGGTACTGCCGGCGCCGCTGGTGCCGCTGGTGGTCGGCCCGCTCGCCGGCGCCGGACGCCTACCGCTGTAACCCCCACTCCACCACCACCAACCAGAAAGGTGAGACGAGGATGAGACGACCAGTCGCACTCCGACTCCTCGCAGGACTGGCCGCCACCGCCACGGGAGCCGCGGTCTGCGTGGCCCTGGCGACGCCGCAGGCGTCAGCCGCGGTCGGCAGCGCCACCGGCTTCGCGACCGGCAACGGTGGCACCACCGGCGGCGCGGGCGGACAGACCGTGCGCGCCACCAGCGGCACCCAGATCCACGCGGCCCTGTGCAACCGGGCCAGCAGCAGCACCCCGATCACCATCCAGGTCGAGGGGACCATCAACCACGGCAACACCACGAAGGTGTCCGGTTCGAGCTGCAACACGGCCGACGACGTGATCGAACTCAAGCAGATCAGCAACGTCACGATCCTCGGGGTCGGCAACGGCGCCGTCTTCGACCAGATCGGCATCCACATCCGCGAGGCCAGCAACATCATCATCCAGAACGTCACCGTCCGGAACGTCAAGAAGTCGGGCTCGCCCACCTCCAACGGCGGCGATGCCATCGGCATGGAGTCCGATGTCCGCAACGTCTGGGTCGACCACGTCACCCTGGAAGCCTCCGGCGGGGAGTCGGAGGGCTTCGACGGGCTGTTCGACATGAAGAACAACACCCAGTACGTGACGCTGTCCTACAGCATCCTGCGCAACTCCGGTCGGGGTGGCCTGATCGGATCGAGCGAGAGCGACAGGTCCAACGGCTACGTCACGTTCCACCACAACCTGTACGAGAACATCGACTCCCGTACGCCGCTGCTGCGCGGCGGCATCGCCCACATCTACAACAACCACTACGTACGCCTCAACGAGTCCGGCATCAACTCCCGCGCCGGGGCACGCGCCAAGGTGGACAACAACTACTTCCAGAACTCCAAGGACGTGCTCGGCACCTTCTACACCGACGAGGCCGGCTACTGGCAGGTCAGCGGCAACATCTTCGACAACGTGACCTGGTCCGCGCGTAGTGGCGACACCAACCCGGCCGGCCCCAACCCGACCTCCAACACCAGCGTCAGCATCCCGTACTCGTACCGGCTCGATGCGGCCAGTTGCGTGCCGAGCATCGTCAGCCAGACCGCCGGCGCGAACAAGGGCATCCGTACCTCCAACGGCAACTGCACGCCGCAGAGCCCGACCGCCGGGCCGACCAGCCCGACGCCGGGTCCGACCACCACCACCCCGCCCCCGACCAGCAACCCGACGCCGACGCCGAGCCAGCCCAGCGGTACCAACCTGAGCATCGGCGCCGGCTCCGACGGCTCCAGCAAGGCCAGCGGCACCAGCTACGGCGACGTGCGCGACGGCAACATGAACACCGCCTGGTCGCCGAACGGCACCACCGGCCAGATCTCGATCAAGTGGGGCTCCGCCACCACGGTGTCGAAGATCAACATTCGGGAGGCGTCCGGCTCCGCCGGCACCATCCGTAACTGGCGGGTCCTGAACCATGACACCGGCGCGGTGCTGGCCTCCGGCACCGGCGCGGGCGTCATCAGCTTCGGGTCGACGTCGCTACGCAAGATCACCTTTGACATCACCAGCTCGACCGGCACCCCACGGGTCGCCGAGTTCGAGACGTACGCCAGCTAGCACACCCGCACCGACACGGTGGGAGCCGTCGACACCCGACGGCTCCCACCACTGTTCTCCCCGCCCCCTTTGCTCTGCTTCAACCCACGCACCGGTTTCGGGGTGAATCCGTTGCGTCAGTTGAAGCAGAGCAAAGGGGGCACACCAATACCTCGGCCCCGCCGCGCGACCCGGCCAGAGGCCGGAGCGCGGCCCGGCCAGAGGGCACCGCGCGACGGCCCCGGTCCTCGGTGCGCGGCCGCGTCCACCGACCCGAGCACGATCGTGATCGCGTACGGCAGAATCTGCGGGCGATGCACGCGGCGACCATCCTCACCGCGCTCGCCGACCTGGCCCCGGCCGGTGCCGAGCGGATCCTCGACGTGACCGGAACCGGCCGACCGCTGGTCTGGCTGCCGGAACCGCACCGAGGCCCCCGCGGCGCGCGACTGGACCGGCTCGCCGCGCTGGACGCCCTGCACCGCGACGAACGGATCCTCCGCCTCGGGCTGGCCTTCCTCGTCGGCACAGCCGACCTGGACGGCGCGCGGCGACGGATCCGACTGCCGCTGCTGGCCCAGCCGGTACGCCTGCAACGCGGCCGGCGCGATTACCGGGTCGTGCCGGCCGGTGACCTCGAACTGACCCCGCTCATCGAGGACCGGGAACTCGCGGCCCGGCTGGAGGCCGCACCGGGGCTGGCCGGGCCCGGCTGGCTGACGGCCCCCGGCACCACCGCCTGGATCACGGCGGCGGCCGAGGCCGCAGGGGTGAAGGTGACCACGGTCCGGTCGCGACCGCCGCGCGGCAACGACGACGACGTCACCGGGGTCGCCGCGGCAGCGCTCTTCGTGACCCGTGACGTGTTCGCCGGTCGCCTCCGCGACACCCTGTTGAGCTGGGCGAGCCGTCCCGGGCTGGCGGATTCCGCCCTGAGCCGGCTCTATCTCGGCACCGACGGCGACGCGGATCCGGTCGCAGACGGCAGACCCAGCGACGAGGGCGAGGTGCTGTCGCCCCTGCCGCTGAACGAGGCGCAGCGGGACGTGATCCGGCGGACTCGGACGGCACCCGTGGTGGTGGTCTCCGGCGCGCCGGGCAACGGCAAGAGCCACGCTCTGGTCGCCGCCGCGTTGGACACCGTGGCTCGCGGTGGGTCGGTACTGGTGGCGACGCAGTCGACCCACGCCGCGGAGGTGCTGGGGGAACTGCTGCGCCGGCATCCGGGCCCGCCGCCGGTGCTCTTCGGCGACGCCGAGCGGCGCGGAACCATCGCCACCGAACTCGCCGGTGGCGTCGCCGTCGGCCTGGACGACGCACAGCTGCGCCACGACACCAGCGCCGTGTCGGCCGCCCGTGACCGGGCCGACGGGGTCCGGGCCGGCATCGCCGCCGCGCTGGAGCAGGAACGCCTGGCCGCCACCCTGCCCGACTGGCAACCACTGCTGCCCGCCCTGAGCCACGACGCCCCGGCGGTGTTCGAGCCGGACAGCGACCTCGACGCGATCCGCGCTGTCCTGCACGCCGCGAGCCGGAGCGGCGACGGCTGGTGGTCCCGGTGGCGCCGGTCCCGTGCCGCCCATCGACTCCACCGGCTCACCGGCGCCGGCCCCGCCGTACCCATGTCCCAGCTACGGGCGGCCGTGGATGCCGCGCAGGCCGTACGTGCCGCCGCCCAACTGTCCGCAAGTGGCGGCACGGACCTGACCGCCGCCTGGCGGGCGCTGGCCGATGCGGACGTCGCGCTCGCGCAGGCGGTCGGCACGGCGCTGCGGAACCAGACCGCCAGCGCGCGACGATGGACCGGGGACGCCCGGCGCGCCGCCAGCGGTCTGGGTACCGCCCTGCGGGCCGGACGCAACCGCCGCCGGGAGCTGCTCGCCACGCTGGACGCCGAAGCGTTGGTCCGGGCACTGCCCCTGTGGGTGGGCACGGTGGCCGACGTCGAGGATCTGCTGCCACCGGCGGCCGGCATGTTCGATGTGGTGGTGCTCGACGAGGCGGCGCACATCGATCAACTGCGAGCCGCTCCGGTGCTGGCCCGGGCCCGCCGGGCGCTGGTCGCCGGCGACCCACGGCAGCTACGGTTCGTCTCCTTCGTCGCGGACGCCGACGTGACCGCGACGCTGCACCGGCACGGCCTGGACCGCTACGCCGACCGGCTCGACGTACGCCGGGCCAGCGCCTTCGACGTGGCGGCCGGAGCCGCACCCGTGACCTGGCTCGGTGAACACCACCGCTGCGCGCCGCACCTGATCGGCTTCTCCGCCCGCCGGTTCTACGACGACCGGCTGGAACTGGTCACCCGGCACCCGGGCAACGAACGGGCCGACGCGATCGACGTGGTGCCGGTCGCCGGTGCCGCCGTCGTCGACGGCGTGAACCAGGCCGAGGTGGCGACCGTGCTCGACCTGGTCGCCACCCTCGCGGCCCGCCCCCCGCAGGGCGGCGTCGCGGTGATCAGCCCGTTCCGAGCGCAGGCCGACGCGGTGGAGGCGGCGCTGCTTTCGGCGTACGACGTCGACGAGATCGAACGGTTGGGCCTGCGTACCGGGACGGTGCACGCGTTCCAGGGCAGCGAGGCGGACGTGGTGATCGCCACGCTCGGGCTGGTCGACGACGACCCGCCGGCACGGCACCGGTTCGTCGCCGAACCGAACCTGTTCAATGTCCTGGTCACCCGGGCCAGGAAGCAGCTCACCGTGGTCACGTCGCTCCAAGCCCCCGAGGGCATCATCGGCGACTATCTCCGGTACGCCGAACAACCGCTGGACGCCACGTACGCCGGGCCGCCGGACACGACCTACACCGGGCCGCCGGGCACGACCGGGGCGGGAGCCGCCGAGCCGGCCCCTTGGATCCGGGCGCTCGCCGTCGAGCTGACCCGGATCGGACTGACCGTACGGCCCGACTACCCCGTCGGCCGCTGGCGGGTCGACCTGTGCGTCGGCGACGACGGGCCGGTCGGATTGTTGTGCGGCGTGCACCCGGACGGTGTGGCCGCGCACGTGGAACGGCAGCGCACCCTCACCCGGGCCGGCTGGCGACTGTACGACGCGTTCGCCAGCCACTGGTCCGACGACCCGATCCGCGCCGCCCTCGACCTCGCCACCCGCATCCGCGACGACGCTCACCGGTAGCCGAATCTGATGTGCGCGAACCATGCGGCCAGCATCGCAGTCGTCCTGCTGGACCACGTGAGCCGTGATCAGACAGCTTTAAAGACGGTGTCCAGGTGCCATTCGAGGTACTCGGCTTTGGGTCGGTCGGTCCGTCGCTCCGGAAGCGCAATGGACGTCCCGGCCCTCGCGTAGAACTGGTCGCCATTGCCGAATTCACTACGCAATCGAGGGCTGACCATCAATCGGAACTTGGGGTCCACGCCCAGATATCCCCGGTCGAAGAGGATATGCACGTCCGACTTGAGCAGCAGTCCATTGTCGATCCGGTGCTCCCCGCCCTGCGGGAGCGGCCGGATGTGAGCCGCCTGCAACACCGGCTGGACCTTGTTACCGGTGATGGCGCAACGCCGTCCGTAGGCACCCAGCACCACGGCTTTGAACGACTGCTGACCAAGGCGCTGCGGCACGAGGCGCGGGTCACCGTAAACCGGCCCGGGCCGATGCCAGGGCTCGCTGAAGTCCACGTCGATGGCCATCCCCAGGAGGCGGTGCAACAGGACGTCGAAGTACCCGGCCGCGGACGGGTCGGCGAGGTCGTACGTCTTGCCCTGTACCACGTTGGACGCGAACCCCGGTGGTGGGCCAACCGCCGAGTTATCGGGGAAAAAGACGCTGTCGCGGACGAAGATGCAGCCGATCACCGGATCCTCGTCGAGCCCTATCGGCTGCTTGCGGTACCGGCCGACGCTGCGACGCATTTCATCCAAGCTGGCGACACCGTTGGCTTCGCCGAACAACTCCCACGCCTCGGAAATCCTCAGCCGAGCGAAACCGCTGAAGAAGCCTCCGCCAACGACCTGGTTGAGGGGGTAGTGCGCCTTGAAAAAGAAGGGTTCGCCGGGCGTCAGGGCACGAAAACCGCCGCCGGAGGGTCGCCAGAAGTTGACCTCGTTGAGGCCAGGACGCTTAGCCAGGAACCGGTACCACTTCTCGTCCGTCACGCCGACGAAAGCCTTCACATCGGTCAGACTGCACCGGCCTTGATCTCCCCGCTACCCTCCCAACGGTCGGTTCCGACGGACGCCGACGTCAGGGCTCGCGCATCCAGGTCTTCGGATCGGTGACGAAGACACCCTTGCCCTGCTGCCGCCGGATCACCCGCAGGGCTTCGAGTCGGGCGTAGGCCATCTGCACGGTCCCGTGACTTACGTCGTAGGTCGCGCGCAGTTCGGCGATCGAGGGCAGCCTGTCCCCCGGCTTCAACCTCTTGGACTTGACGTCGGCGATCACATCATCGGCGATGCGCCAGCTCTGTCGTCGTACCGCCGAACTGGGCTGCGGCGGCCGAGCGGGCGGGCCGTGCGGACGCCGGCCACGCACGGCCCGCCCTTCCAGCGGCACCGCACCTTCGCGGGCCTGATACGGAGGATCCACGTGGCTCAGGTGTATCGAGGTGGCCGGCCACTCGGGACCGGCCACCCGACCAGGTTGACACCGCACGAGGTACGCACCCACACGTTCGACCCGCGCCGCCGTGGGGTCGACCCCGATCAGGTACGCGAGTTCCAGGCCACGGTCGCCGACGAGCTGGCCGACCTGCACCGGCAGTTCCGTACGGTCGCCCAGGAGAACGAGCGGCTCAAGCGGGCCCTGCGCGACTGGCAGTCGATGCACGCCCGGCTCTGCCGACCGCCGAACCAGGGCCGCCGGTGACCGCGCGCCCGACCCCTGGCGACCTGCTCCGGATCGACGGTCGCGCCTCGGTGCAGTTCGCCGGTGGTCGGGCGCTGACCCTGCGCGTCGTCTCGGTCAGCGACCGCCACGCGTACGACGGGTGGATCTGGTTGACCGGGTACGTCATCGACCGGCGCGGCAACGCCACCGCCAAACGTGAGGTCCACGCCCAACTCGCCGGCCTCCGCGCTGCCTCGGGAGCCGCTTCGCGCAGACGTGTTCGAGGTGCGATCCGCACTGTGGATAACTCCCACACTCCGCCGCCATCTGCTACGAGGGCGGGCCATCCCTTGATCGTGGCAGTGCGGCTGTTTAAATGTCGGCGTGTTGAGCAGCCGCACTGCCACGTCCAAGCAGAGCGATTGGTGAGGGCGGCGGAGGTGGGGGTGGTCCGATATAAGGGACGGATGGACTTGCCGCCGTATCTGGCCACGATGCCGATGCACGCGATCACCGAGATGCACGGCGAGGCCGGGCTGCGGGAGCGGTTCCGGCTGGAGATCGAGGAGTACGGCGACGAGGAGCGGCAGCGGCTCGACGAGGCGTTGGAGCTGGCCGCGTGGCTGCATCGCGATGATCGGCGGTCCCGGGAGCCGTACGTCAATCATCTGCTCCGGGTGGCGATCCGGATGCTGCACCACTACCAGGTACGCGACGTCGACGTGATCGTCGCCGGGCTGCTGCACGACGCGGTCGAGGACCATCCGGCCGAGCTGGTCGACGGCGGGGACCCCAGGAGTGGCGGGGAGCTGGGTGGCGGAGAGCCCAGGAGCGGCGGAGATTTCAGGAGCGGTGGGGAGCCGAGCAGCGGTGGGGACGACGTTGAGGATCCGACCGACGCGGCGTTGGGGGTGCTGGCCGAGCGGTTCGGGGCGCGGGTGGCGCGGCTGGTCGCGGCGGTCACCAACCCGCCGTGGGATCCCGGACGCGACCGGTACGAGCAGTACCGGGAGCATGTCGCGGCCAGTCTCGAACGGGAGCCGTGGGCGCGGGTCATCAAGGTCTCCGACTTCACGGACAACGGCGTCGGAGTGATCCATTCTGTCGGCCCGAAGGTCGAATCGTCGGCCCGCAAGTACCGCCCGTTGGTGCCGGTGTACCGGGACCTCGTCACCCGCGGCGACACTCCCCTGTCCGAGCCGGTGAAGCAACACATCCTGGATCAGCTCGACCTGGCCGAGCAGCGGTTCAGCGCGATCCTCGACCAGCCCGCCCACCCCGCCTGAGCAGCACCGCCCGAGCCCGCAGGCTGCGGCCGGCTGTCACCGTTCGGCCGGGGTTCCGGTGTGTGGTGCGGTCGGCACGTTGAGTCTGCTCACCAGCAGTTCGGCCTGGGCCACCGAGCCGCCGCCGACCCCGAGTCCGCCACGGGCGGCATGGTAGAACGCGTCGCGTGCCTCGTTGGCCCGGTGCAGCAACGTGGCCCGGTCGGCATCGGCCTGCCCGTCCCGGGCCAGCCGCTCGACCTCCCAGACGCGGTCCCGCCAGGCTCGCGCCGCCGTCACCGTCGGCGCGTCGCCGAGCAGCAGCACGTTTTCCCAGGCCAGGGTGTGCCGGAAGTCGGCCTCCGCGAGCGCGGCGAGCGCCGCGTCCCGGTCGACGTGGCCGCCGATCAGTCGGCTGGCGATGGTGTGGGTCTCCTTGAGCACGCGGGCGAATTCGGCGTACGCGTCGAGCCGGCGCTCGTCCCAGCGCACCGTCTGGTTGCGTCGCCACCGCGACCGGTCGGCCAGCGAGGTGGCGACGATCGTGCCGATGGTGCCGACCAGCACACCGAGTAGTGCCGGTAGCTGCGCAGCGAGACTGTCCATGGCCGCACAGCCTGGCAGCAGCCGGCAGCCATCGTCCACTCGTCGGCAGTGGATCCGCGATGGGTACGATGCGGTGATCTAGGACCACTCCGATAGGAGCCCGATGGCCAGCCCGGATCCCGTGGCCGCAAGCCCTGATCGACCGTGCCGATGGTGAATCCGCTGACCCAGCTCTCCCTGGGCGAACTGCGACGACGCACCAGCGTCAAGTGGCGCCAGTACGCCGATGACGTGCTGCCCCTGTGGGTGGCCGAGATGGATGTGCCGTTGGCCGCGCCGGTCGCCGAGGCGCTGCACGACGCGGTCGGGCGTGGTGACACCGGATATGCCTACGGCACGGGGTACGCCGAGGCGCTCGCCGACTTCGCGGCCCGCCGGTGGGGGTGGTCCGACCTGGCGGTCGACCGCACCGCCCTGGTCCCGGACGTGATGCTCGGCATCGTCGAGGTGCTCCGACTGCTGACCGCTCCCGGCGACGCGGTCGTGGTCTGCGCACCGGTCTACCCGCCGTTCTACGCCTTCGTCAGCCACGCCGACCGGCGGGTGATCGAGGCGCCGCTCGGTGCGGACCAGCGGATGGACCTGGCGGCGCTGGGCGAGGCCTTCCGCCGGGCCCGTGCGGACGGCCGCCGAGCGGTGTTCCTGATGTGCAACCCGCACAACCCGACAGGTGTGGTGCACCGCCGGGACGAACTCGAAGCGGTCGCCGACCTTGCCGGCCGCTACGGGGTACGGGTGGTCTCCGACGAGATCCACGCCCCGCTGGTGCTGTCCGGGGCGCGGTTCACGCCGTACCTCACGGTGTCCGGCGCCGAGGACGCGCTGGCTGTGCTGTCCGCCTCCAAGGCGTGGAACCTGGCCGGGCTGAAGTCGGCGCTGGTGGTGGCGGGCCGGCACGCGGTCGCCGACCTGCGGCGGATGCCGGAGGAGGTCGGCCACGGGCCGAGTCACCTGGGCGTCATCGCGCACACCGCCGCCTTCCGCGACGGCGGCGAATGGCTGGACCGCCTGCTGACCGGTCTCGACCGCAACCGCGAGCTGCTGGGGGTGTTGCTGGCCCGGCACGCCCCGGCCATCCGGTACCACCGCCCCGAGGGCACCTACCTGGCCTGGTTGGACTGCACCGCGCTGCGCATCGACACCGGCCCGGTCGGCGACGAGCCGGGCGTGGTGACCGACATCGCCGGGCCGGCGAGGCTGTTCCTCGACCGTGCACGGGTCGCCCTCAGCTCCGGGCACGTCTTCGGCACCGGCGGTGCCGGCTTCGTACGGCTCAACTTCGCCACCTCGCCGGACATCCTGACCGAGGCGGTGACCCGGATGGGACGCGCCGTCGCCGAGCACCACGCGACGGCCAGTTAGGGCTGCGTAGCGGCGGTGGCGTTCGCGGCGACGGCGAGCGGGGCGATAGGCGATCGATCGAGGAGTTGACCGAGGTCGGGGCTGGTGTTGTCGAGGAAGCCGTGCCGCACGCTGGTGGCGATCGAGGCGAGCATCGGCGGCTGGAACGGCAGGAGGCTGTCATCGGCGAGTAGCTGTGCGCGGTACTCGTCCAGCCCGATCGTGCGGTGTGTGACTCCGAGACGCCCGGCGATCCCGGCGGCGGTGATCGGGGTGCCGACCAGGTCGTAGATCCTGCCGGCGTGCGCGGTCGGGTGGCTCGCCACGACCGCCGCAGCGGCGGCCAGGTCCGCCCGCGCCACCGCGCAGAGCGCACCGTCGCCGAACGCCGATTCCAGTCCGTCGGGCACCCAGGTCAGCAGCGCACCGAAGAGTTCGGCGTAGAGCCCGTTGCGCAGGATGGTCCATCCGAGCCCGCTGGCTCTGATCATTCGCTCGGTGGCGCGATGGGCGAGCGCGAAGCAGAGGTGATCCCCGGCACCGGTCAGGCTGGTGTAGACCACGTGGCGGACGCCGTCGCGGACGGCGGCGTCGATAACAGCCCGGTGACGGACGATCACCCGGTCGTCCTCGGCGTACCCGGCCGAGACGAGGACCAGAATCGAGACCCCGGTGAGGTCGAGGCTCGCGGGTTCGTCGAAGTCGAGGCGACGTTGTGCGGCCGAGGGGGTGCGGCTGGCGCCCAAAGCTGGCACGTCTCGCCCGGCCAGTTCGCGCAGGGTGAGAGAGGCCAGTTGTCCGTTCGCGCCCGTCACCATGATCATTGCGGTTGAGTCTCCCACTGTGGTTCTTTTCAGTAACTACAGTGGAATCCTGAATCGGCCACGGTCGGCCCACAAGGAGGCAGTTTCGTGTCACCGACGCACACGGAGGTAACCCACGGCGCCGCCGCACTCGAACCCTGTGGGCAGGCGGATCATCCCGACTGCGGGATCCGCGACGTCCTCGACCGGATCGGCGACAAGTGGTCGGTTCTCGTGATCGTCGAACTCGCCAGCGGACCGCGGCGTTTCCGGCAACTCCAACGCGCCATCGACGGGATCTCCCAACGGATGCTGACCCTCACGGTGCGCCGGTTGGAGCGAGACGGGCTCGTGCGTCGTACCGTCTATCCCACCGTCCCCGCCTGGGTCGACTACCGCCTCACCGAGACCGGCGCGAGCCTCACCCACCTCGTCAAGGCACTCACCGACTGGTCACTCCAGCACCGCGACACCATCGCCCAGGCCCGACAGGACTACGACGGCGAACACCCCGGCCACGAAATCCGCTGACCGAGGCAGCGTCATCGACGCGCCGGCCCGGTGGGCGTGGCCGGCCGGCGCGGCACGGTCAGACGAAGAACCCTTCACGCAGGTTGATGCCGTGTTCCAGCCACGCCTTCAGGCAGCAGAGCATCTGGGTCCAGCCCTGGCAGTTGCCGTACGAGGCCGCCTGGCCTTCGGGGGTGGGCCGCCACCCCTGCTCGGCGATGGTGACCAGGGTCCGATCGTCACCGAGTGACTCGAACTCCAGGGTGACGGTGGTGAAGTAGGAGGCACCGGCGACCGGTGCGTCGTTCGTGGACTGGGCGCCATCGGCCGCCTCCCAGCGCAGCACGATCCGCCGGTCCTGTTCCACCTCGACCACCTCGACCGGGAAGGCGCCGGGGAAGTCGGCGAAATCCCAGCTGACGGTGGCGCCGGTGACCAGTCGGCCCTTCGCGCCACCGGTGGTGAAGTACCGGGAGAGCTGGTCGGGATCGACCACCGCCTCGAACACCTCGTGCACCGGACGGCTGATCCGCCCGGCGATCTTGAATCGCAGGTCCATGGCGGTCCCCTCTCGCGTCGTCGACATGTTATAGCTTTATAACATGTCGAGTCGTCGTGGCGATCGCGCCAGCCCGGAACAGGTCGACGAGGACCGGGTTTTCAAGGCGCTGGCGTCGTCGACCCGGCGGCAGCTCCTCGACGCGCTCAAGGACCAGGCCCGGACCACCGGTGAACTCTGCGAACGGTTCCCGCACCTGGACCGCTGCACGGTCATGCAGCACCTGCGGGTGCTGGAGGCGGCCGGGCTGGTCATCGTCCAGCGCAAGGGACGCGAGCGGTGGAACCATCTCGACCCGCTACCGATCAAGCACATCCACGACCGGTGGATCGGCGACTACGCCAGCGCCGCGGTGGGCATGCTGGCCACGCTCAAGAACGACCTGGAAAGCCGTACGCCGTAGTCGCGGCAGCGGTCGGCGACGCGGAGCCGACGGCCCCTCTGGGCAATTCGGCAGCGTGCGGCGAAGATGGGTACGGTGACTGTCGTACGTGGCCTTGACTTCGATGTGTCCCGGGCCCTCGGGGCCGTCGCGGCGCTCCTGACCGGACCGATACCGTCCGCCAGCAGCCCCACCTTGATCGAATCCGACCCGCACACCAGCGAATGGGCGGCCACCCGTGCCGCCGGCTTCGTGCTCCTGCCGCTCTGGGAGGGACCGGATCTCACCGGCCTGCGCGACCCTGAGTGGACCGAGCAGCTGGAGGCCGGCGACCGGCACCTGGCCACTCTGACCCGAGCCTTGGACGAGCAGTGGGGCCCGCACCGCGTGCGTACCGTCGATTACCTCCTGCGGAACCCGCAGGCGGACCGTCCGCCGGTCTACGAAGCGCTGCTGCGTCAGGACCTCTACGGCGATCTGCGCGTCTGGGCACCCGACGAGGCGCCGGCCCGGCAGCTCGCCCTCGTCCTCGGGCACAGCGACGGCGACCAACCCCTCAGCCTCGCCGGGCTGGTCACCGCCGGCGCGATCCCCGAACTGCCCGACTGAACGGCATCCGCAGCCTGCCGATCGGTGACCTGCCGACCAATTTGTCGATCTCGTCGGCGCCTGCCGGCGGCGGCGGGCGCCACCACCGCCCAGAACAGCGCCTGGGTGAGCGCGACGACCACGCGCGCCCAGAGCAGCACCTGGTGGTCGCGGGCGGCGGCCGAGACCAGCGTGGCGATGACCAGCACGCTCAGCAGGCGACGACGCGGCACCCGCGGGGTCACGTACGTCAGCGGAACGGAGACGATCGCGGCGATGCGGCTGTCACCGGCTCCGGTGGCCCTTCACGACCGTGTCCGGGGGCTGTTCCCGTTGTCGGAGACCGGCATCCCGCGCCGTGGCGTGACTGACGCGACTGCGGCCGCACCGAGGATCAGGGCCGGAATCACGAAATAGACGCCGTCACCGAGGCCGAGAAGCAGCCCCCAGGCCAGCATCACGATCGCCGCCAGCGTCGTCGCGACACCGACGACGCGGCCCGCCAGCTCTGCGCCGAGCGGCACCAGGGCCACGACCGTCGGCACGCCCAGCAGATAACCCGCGGCGGCGCCGCTGTCCGACACGGTGGCGGGCAGCATGGCGATGGCGATCCCCAGCGTCGCCCCGAGCGCGAGCAGTCGTAACGACCGGCCCAGGGCGTACGGTGTGGCGCGCCGACGGCCCAGGTGGACGAGCGCAGCCACCGCGATGAACAACGCCAGCCCTCCGCCGACGATGGCAGCGACGTTCATGACGATTCCTCCACTTCCCTCAGTTGCCCTCGGTCAGGACGGCGCCGCGCGGCTGATGGCGGCCTCGACCGCGGCGCCGATGCGACTCAGCGCTGCCAACTCGCGAGGTCCGAGCTGATCAATCAGGTATTCCCGGACCGCCGCGACGTGCCCCGGCGCTGCGGCGACGACCACCTCGTAGCCCGCCTCGGTCAGCACGGCGTTGGTACGCCGACCGGCGCCGGGGACCCGGGCTCGGGTTAGCAGCCCGCGCTTCTCCAGCCGCTCGACGACGTGCGACAGGCGGGACAGCGACGCCGCCGTGCGGGCGGCGAGACGGCTCATCTGCATCGTGCGCTCGGGCTCCTCGGAGAGCACCGAGAGCACCATGTACTCGAAGAAGGTCAGCTGGGACTCGCGTTGCATCCGCGCGTCCAGGGCAGCCGGCAGGCTGATCATGATTGCGGAGTTGGCCAGCCATGCCGCCCGCTCGTCATCATTCAGCCACCGTGTTCCGGCAACTGGTCCGGTGGGTCCTTCCGCCGCCTCATTCTTGGCCATGACGCCACGATACAAAGCAGCTTGTTGACGCTTCAAGTTCGAGGGTGTAGAACTTGAAGCGTCAAGTTCAGCCGGGTGTGGCTCCTCGGAGCACGGGCCGGCCGCCAACCTCAGGAAGGAAGGACCACGTGATGCGCACCACAACGCTGGGAGGCCTCCAGGTCTCCCGCATCGGGCTCGGGGCCATGGGCATGTCGGCCTTTTACACGGGTGCCGGCCGGGACGAAGCCGGGTCGATCCGCACCATCCACCGCGCGCTGGACCTCGGCGTCACGCACCTGGACACCGCCGAGGCGTACGGGCCGTACGTCAATGAGGAGTTGGTGGGTCGCGCGGTCAAGGGCCGCCGGGACGAGGTCGTCCTGGCCACCAAGTTCGGCCTCGTCTCCCACACCGGCAGACCAGGACCGGACAGCACCCCTGCCAGCATCCGCGCGGCGGTGGACGGGTCGCTGCGGCGGCTCGGGACCGATCACATCGATCTGTACTACCAGCACCGGGTCGACCGCGACACACCCATCGAAGAGACGGTGGGAGCGTTGCGCGAGCTTGTCGCCGCCGGCAAGGTGCGCCACATCGGGCTCTCGGAGGCGTCCGAGACGACGATCCGACGGGCTCACGCGGTTCATCCGTTGGCCGCGGTCCAGACGGAGTACTCGCTGTGGACCCGCGACCCCGAGGCCGACGTGCTGCCCGCATTGCGTGAGCTCGGGATCGGCTTCGTGCCCTACGCACCGCTCGGGCACGGCTTCCTCACCGGCGACATCCGCTCCCTCGACGGCCTGGACGCCAACGACTGGCGACGCACCAATCCCCGGTTCACCGGCGACAACCTCACCCGCAACCTCCGCATCGTGGACGAGGTCAACGACATCGCCAGCCAGGTGGGTGCCACGCCCGCGCAGATCGCTCTGGCCTGGCTCCTCGCGCAGGGCGAGGGGATCGCGCCGATTCCGGGCACCAGGCGGATCGACCGGCTCGAGGAGAACTGCGCCGCCGACAACATCCGACTCACCGCCGACCAGGTCGCCCGGCTGAACAACCTCTCCCCGGCGTCCGGCGATCGCCACGCCGAGTCCGACATGGCCGCCATCAACGGCTGAACGGGACAGACATACATCCAGCGGCCGCGCCACGGTCGCAGGTCAACGAAGGGATACCGCACATCATGCCGAGCAAGGCGATTCGGGTAGGCATCATCGGTGCGGACACGAAGGCCAGTTGGGCCGGGGCAGCACACATCCCCGCACTCGCGGCACAACCGCAGTTCGTCCTGGCTGCCGTGGCCACCCGTCACGAGCAGAGCGCCCGCGCGGCCGCCGACGTCTTCGGCGCCGAGCGTTGGTACGCCGATCCCCTGGAACTCATCCACGATCCGTCGATCGACCTCGTCACCGTGGCGGTGAAGGTCCCGGCCCACCGCGACCTCGTGCTCCCCGCCCTGGCCGCGAAGAAGGCCGTGTACGCCGAATCGCCGCTGGGAGCCGGCGTCGCGCAGACGGAGGAGATGGCTGACGCGGCCGGAGGGCTGCACACCGCGATCGGCCTCCAGGGGCGGCTCAACCCCTCGGTGCGCCGCGCCGCAGAGATCGTCAAGGCGGGGCGACTCGGGCGGCTGCTCTCGGCTCGGGTCGCCGCGACGACGTTCGGAAACGGACCCGAGTCGGTGAGCGCGTACGAGTACTTCGACAAGGCCGCGTCGGGCGCCGGATTCCTGCCGATCGCGGCGGGCCACGTGCTGGACGTGGTCGAGGCGGTCCTCGGCGCCATCACCGAGATCGACGCGCGTACGGAACTCCTCTGGCCGGAGGTGAAGCTGGTGGACACCGGCGCCATCTCCGTCCGCGAGGTGCCGGACCATCTCGATGCCATCGTCAAGACCGCTTCGGGCGCCACCACGGGAGTGCAGATCCTGGCTGGCGTGGCCCCGACGGACGCCGCCTTCAGCCTGGAGGTCCGCGGCTCGGACGGCTGGCTGAGACTGGCCGGCAACCACCCGGCGGGCGTCCAGGTCGGCGACCTCACGCTGTCGTCGAGCGTCGATTTCGCCACACCCGACCGTCCCGTCGCCACCGGCACCGGCCCGACCGCCGCAGAGATCTGGACCGGCGCGGCCATCAACGTGGGCGAGGTGTACGCCAGCCTGGCGCGCGACATCAGCAACGGAACCCACCACACCCCCGGCTTCGAACACGCCGCCCACAACAGCCGCCTCATCGCCAGAGTCGAGCGGGCCGCACGAACCGGCATCCGCCAGTAGGGCCGACGGTCGACGGGAGGCGACGGCGACCGTCCATCGGCCGGGCAGCAGCAGCGAGGCAGCGCGATCCAGGGGTTCGCCCCTGGATCGCGCCGTTCGTACGCGTTGAACCGTCGGTTACGGTCAGCGCTGGGCCGGTTCCCACCACATCAGATTCGCGGCAACCTGAGCGACCGGCTCGATGATCTCCCACCCTTCGGCGATCAGCCCGTCGTCGATCCGCCAGATGTCGACGACCGCGATCTCCGACCCGGTGTCCGGAAGCCAGCGTCGCGAGTACACCACGACGTGATTGCCGTCGGCCAGCACCTGATGAATCTCGACCCGCATGCCGGCGAGCGGCACCAGCGCGACGCGGACGGCGGCGAGCCACTCCCCCTTGGTCGATGTGATCGAACCCGGCCGGTGGTGCACGAAGTCGTCACTCAGCAGGTGGGCGAGGGCGTCGACGTCACCTGTCTCGATCAGCCCGGCCAGCGCCCGTTGGACGATGGTCTTGTTCTCCGTGGTCATGGCCGCAGTGTTTCCGCATCCGCGACGCCTGTCGATGACATCGGATGTCATGGCGCCCGGCCCATCGATGAGTACGCTCCATGATCGTGTACACCGTCGGGGAACTTCTACGACAGTGGCGACAACGCCGGGGACTCAGCCAACTCGATCTCGCCATCGCCGCGGACGTCTCGGCCCGTCACGTCAGCCTGGTCGAGACGGGCAGATCCAAACCGAGCGCCAACATGATCCTCCGGCTCGCCGCTCAGCTCCACGTGCCGCTACGCGATCGCAATCGGCTCCTGCTCGCCGGTGGCTTCGCACCCCGCTACACCGAGCGTCCACTCGACGACGATGCACTGACAGCCGCCCACCACGCGATCCGCCGGGTGATCCGCGCACACGAGCCCTATCCAGCGGTGGTCTTCGACCGCCGATGGAACATCGTGATGACCAACCGCGCCGTCGAACCGTTCTTCGCACAGGTGGCTCCCGACCTGCTGCGGCCACCGGTCAACCTGGTACGGCTGGGACTGCACCCACGCGGGCTCGGCCGCCTGGTCGTCAACCTGGCCGACGTGCGCGCGGTGTTCCGCACCCGGATCTCACGCCAACTCGCCACCGCTCCCGACCCTGACCTCACCGCGCTCTACGAGGAACTCCTGGCGCCCGGGCCCGACGAGGCGCCAGGTCAACGGTTCGACGCCGACGTCGTGATCCCGATGATCCTCAACGTTGACGGGCGGGAACTGCGACTGTTCTCGACCATCACCACATTCGGCACCCCGATGGACATCACCATCGACGAGATCGCGATCGAGTCCTACTACCCGGCAGACGCGGAGAGCGCCGCCTACTTCACCGGGTAACGTGCCTCCGGTCCGGCCACGGCCCGCAGCGGTCCGGTCAGGGAAGCCGCAGTTCCCTGAGCTGTCGGCGAGAGGAGATACCCAGCTTGCGGAAGATGTTGCGCAGGTGCGCCTCTATCGTTCGCGGGCTGAGGAACAGCCGCTCGGCCACCTCCCGGGAGGTCGCTCCGGTGGCCACCAGCCGGGCGATGTGCAGCTCCTGGGCGGTGAGCGCATCGGTCGGCTGCGCAGTTCGGCTGCGCGGGTGCTCGCCGGTGGCGCGCAGCTCGCGGGCGGCACGCGCGGCGAATGCCTCGGCGCCCATGTCTGTCAGCTGATCGTGCGCGGTGCGCAGTTGCTCCCGCGCGTCCTGACGGCGGCCTTCCCGGCGAAGCCACTCGCCGTAGACGAGGTGGGTACGGGCCAGGTGGGTGGCGATCCGGCACTGCCTGAGCCGCTCGATGGCCTCGTGGTAGTGCTCTTCGGCGGCTGGGCCGGTGGTGGTCAGCGCGCGTGAGCGCGCCGCCAGACCGAGGGCCCACGGCGTGCCGCTGGCCTTGGCCCGCGAACTCAGCTGCCGCAGCGCGGCAGTCGCGCGTTCCGGCTGGCCGGCACGGGTTGCCGCTTCGACGAGCTCGGGGAGGGCCAGATTGCTGTGCGTCAACTCGTGGGCTTCGCAGGCCAGCACCGCGGCGTCCTGGGCGGCTGGGTAGTCACCCAGCCCGTTGCACAACAACGACATCACGTATTGGGCGAAGGCGACCTCGGTACCGTCCCTCCGCCCGGCCGACTCCTCGACGCTGGCCGCATGCAGCTCGGCGGTTTCGGCCCGGTCGCCGCGCCAGGCGGCCAGAAGTAGCCGGCCGTATCCGAGTGGTGCGGCTCCGGTCGCTTGCGTGATCTCGTCCGCCTCGGCGGCGAGCTCCGTGGCGTGGGCGAACTCGCCGGTGAACGTCAGCGTGGTGGAGAGCAGGACGAGCGCGGCCGGGAGCGCGGCCAATGCGCCGGCTTCACGGGCGAGTCGGACGTTGCGAGCGGCCAGCAGGTAGCTCAGCTCGTCGTCGAAGAGCCCGGCTGCGGTACGACTGGCCAACCACAGCCAGCGGCGGCCGTCAGCGTCACCCGTCGGCCCCGTCTGCGGCTCGTCATCGCGCAATGCCTCCAGGGCACGGCGCAGGTCGGGCACGCCCGCTTCGTACCCCTTGCTGAAGGTCGTCGCGAGCCCGTCGAGCAACAGGTCGGCCGGCCCCGGCGGCCCGGGCGGCGGCGGAGCGTCTCGGGCAGCTTCGGCCACCTCAAGTACGCCGCGCTCGCGGCCGCCGGTGATGGTCGCCGCGTCGAGCGCGTGCAGGTAGGTCTCGCGGGACAGAGCGGGATCCAGCGGGCCGAGCTTCCTGGCAGCGTCCAACAGCATCTCTGGCACGTCGCTGTCGTGCGTCCGGTGAAAGGCGATCCGGGCATGCAGTAGCCGGAGGCGGGCACGCTGCCGGGTGTCCAGGGGGCCACCCGCCGCGATCGCAAGCAGCTCGGTGGCCGCCTCGAAGGCGCCGGCCTCGTACTTGGTGTGGGCGGCGGCCAGTGCCCGGCTCGCCCGGTCAGCCGGTTCCGGGCTCAGCTCGGCTGCCCGCTGCAGGAACGCGGCCGCGGCCGCCAGCCCGCCGCGAGCGCGTGCCCGGCCGGCCGATCGTTCCAGTTCCGCAGCCACCTCCTCGTCGGTCCCCAGCACGGCCTGCCCCCGGTGCCAGGCCCGCCGGTCGGGGTCGACCTGCGGGTCGGTGGCGGCGGCCAGCGCACCGTGTACGCGGCGGTGGTCTGGTGGTGTGGCGGCCCGGTAGACCGCCGAGCGGACAAGGGGGTGCCGGAACCGCACCCGGGTGTCGATCTCCACCAGCCCGGCAGCCTCCGCTGGCCCGGCCGCCTCGGGGCCGATCCCAAGCTGCCCGGCCGCGCGCCACAGCAACGCCGCGTCACCGGTCGGTTCGGTAGCAGCGATCAGCAGCAGCAGCTGCGTCTCGGCAACCAGGCTTCCCGAGCGGAGCCGGAAGGCATCTTCGATGCGCCGGGGAACGCTCACCACATCCGGCGGTTCGAAGCCGCCGGCGAGCTGCGCGGGCGGCGCGCCACGAGGCAGTTCCAGCAGCGCAAGAGGGTTGCCGCGGGCCTCGGCGACGATCCGGTCGCGCACCTCGTCGTCCAGCGGCGTGGGGAATCTCGCGGCCAGCAGCGTGCGGGCGTCGGTCTCGGTGAGCCCGTCCAGGCGCAGGTCGGGCAACCCGGCGAACGGTCGCAGGTCACTCTCGCTGGGGTCGCGGAGCCCGAACACCAACGCCACCCGTTCGGCCGCCACTCGTCGCGCCACGAACGCCAGGATCTGCGCGGACGCTTCATCCAGCCACTGCGCGTCGTCGACGAGGCACAGCAGCGGGCTCTCCTCGGCGGCCTCGGCCAGCACGTTGAGCACGGCCAGCCCGACCAGGAAGCGGTCCGGCGCAGGACCACCGCGCAGACCGAACGCCACACCGAGGGCCGTCTGCTGCGGGTCGGGCAGCGCGCTCGCCCGATCCAGCAAGGGCGCGCAGAGCTGATGCAAGCCTGCGAACGCGAAGTGCGTCTCCGCCTCGACCCCGGCCGAATGCCGCACCCTGAATCCGGACGAGGTCGCGCTGCTGCGGGCGTCATCCAACAGGGCGCTCTTGCCGATCCCTGCCTCACCACGTACCACGAGCGCTCCGCTGCGCCCGGCACGCGCCCCGGCGAGCAACTGTCCGACGGCCTTGCGCGCTGCGCGCCGGCCTAGGAGGTCCGCCAGCTCCGCTCCTCGTCCAAGTCCGGCCGTGCCTGTCGACGCCAGACTAACCGACCCACCGATACGGGGCCGGGACTGCCAAACCGGCACTCAGCGTACGGTCGGCGGGTTCGGACACCCCGGCCCAGGCGGCGCTTACGAACCCGGTGCGGCCGGGGGTCCTCGCGCCTGCGATGGTCGGTCCATCCACCGCGACACTGGCGGACACCTACGTGGCTGCTACCGACGCGAAGGTGCGGCGACCGGTGCGACGGTGGCGCCTCGGTGCGAGGTTGCACCGGATCATGACGACGCAGGCTTTCGCCAGCAGGGGAGATCACCGTGACAGACGACCCGGTCGAACGACTGCGCGATGCCATCAACTCCGGCGACCCGGACGAGGTCGCGGACTGCTTCACCGACGACTACACCGCGGTCTTCCCGCTGCGGCCTGCGGACGACTTCACCGGCTCCGAGCAGGTCCGACGAAACTGGGCAGCGATCTTCGCCGGGATGCCGGGCCTTCGTGCCCGCGTGCTGCGTCGTGCGATGTCAGGTGACGAGTTGTGGTCGGAGTGGGAGCTGGTCGGCCCCGGACCCACCGACCAGCCCGCTCTCGCGGGCCCCGTGGTGATGACCATCCGCGGCGGCAGAATCAGTTGGGCCCGGTTCTACCTCGGTGCCGTCATCCTGCCGTCCCCCTGAGCCGGCACGCGGTCTGGTGCTGCGGCAGGAGCACGGCTAGGCGGTCGCCGGGTCGGTCTTGCGGACCAGCAGGTAACCGTACGGTGGCTCGCCATCCTCGGGTGGGGTGCTGCCCTGGAAAACCAGGGCGAGCCCGGCGGCGGC
Source organism: Micromonospora sp. C51 (assembly GCF_018070435.1). Classification (NCBI taxonomy): domain Bacteria; kingdom Bacillati; phylum Actinomycetota; class Actinomycetes; order Micromonosporales; family Micromonosporaceae; genus Micromonospora; species Micromonospora sp. C51. The sequence goes on from NZ_JAGPXQ010000014.1 coordinate 92,464, forward strand.
GAAGCGGTCCGCCATCTCTCGGGCCGAAAGCCAGTAGCGATCGAAGTCGATGCCGAAGCTGGCGACGCGGCTGCCGGGACCATTACGGTGCCCGGTGCCGTCGCCGTGCTTGAAGGCCGCCACCAGGTAGCCGCCCGGCTGCACGACCCGGGCGAGTTCGGCGAACGCGCGAGCCCGGGCCTCGGGCGGAAGATAGATCAACGAGAACCAGCACACCACCCCGGCCAGCGACGCATCCTCGAACGGCAGCTCGCGCAGGTCGGCGACCTCGTACGCGAAGCCTGGGTTCTCCCGCCGTGCCACCTCGACCATTCCCGGCGCCAGGTCCACCCCACGCGGCACCAGACCCCGGTCGGCGAGGTACGGCAGAAGTCGCCCGGTGCCGCAACCCACGTCCGCGACCTCCGTTCCGACAGCCAGGGTCAGCTCGGCGAAGAGGTTGAGCACCGCCCGCTCGATCGGCATGCGCTCAAGCGCACCGGCCAGGTTCTTCGCGTACCACTCCGACAGCACGTCGTGCGCGTGTCGCAGTTCCTCGGTCCTGCCGTCCATTCCCGGTTGCCCTCCCGTCGACCGCCGTGGTGGCGGCGAATCCACCGCTGGCCCCAGGACAGGCACGATAGGCGGAGATCGCGGCCTAGGGCCTGTGTCGAAGTCGGTGCCAGTGCTTGAGGTGGCTTGAGGATCTTCGCGTGTCGGAGATCGAAAACGAGTGAGGTCTCCGGTAGATGGTTCAGCGACCAAGCAGAACCTGAAAACCGGAGACCTCGTGGACACCCTAGCGGTGACGAGGCGGTTCGACCTGACCGACGTGCAGTGGGCGGTGCTCGAGCCACTGCTGCCTGCACCGAAGCGGCCGGGTCGACCGTCGTCATGGAGTAGGCGGCAGTTGATCGATGGGATCCGGTGGCGGATCCGGGTGGGTGCCCCGTGGCGGGACGTGCCACCGCAGTACGGGTCCTGGTCGGCGGTGTATGCCCTGTTCCGCCGCTGGCAGCGCGACGGCACCTGGAAGCAGGTCCTGACGGCGTTGCAGGCTTTCGCCGACGCGGACGGCAGGATCACCTGGGACGTGTCCGTGGACTCGACCAGCGCCCGCGCCCACCAGCACGCAGCAGGGGCGAGGAAAAGGGGGATCTGCAGGCCGAACCACCCGGCGGAGTCAGCATCGAACCGGCCGACCACGCGCTGGGCCGTTCCCGCGGCGGCCTGACCACGAAGCTGCACCTGGGCTGCGAGCAAGGGCAGAAGCCCCTCGCCATGGTGCTGACTGCCGGGCAGCGCGGCGACAGCCCGCAGTTCATCCCCGTCCTGGCCGCCATCCGCGTTCCCCGCCTGGTGGCCGGCCGACCGAGGACCCGCCCGGACCGGGTCCTGGCCGACAAGGCCTACACCTCGAAAGCGAACCGGGCCTACCTGCGCCGGCGCGGGATCGCCGCTACCATCCCGAGCAAGGCCGACCAGGACGCGAACCGGCGGGCTAAGGGATCCAAGGGCGGCCGACCGCCAGCCTTCGACCCGCACATCTACCAGCAACGTCACGCCGTGGAGTGCGGCATCAACCGACTCAAACGCAACCGAGCCGTGGCCACCCGCTTCGACAAGCTGGCCGTCCGGTACGAGGCCACGATCCACCTCGCCGCCATCAACGAGTGGCTGTGACGGACTTCGACACAGGCCCTAGTGGAGGCGCAGTCCTTCGGTGAGGAGTCCGACCAGGCGACGCGCGTCGTAGCGGGGGTTGTCATCCGCGCCGATACAGAGATTGCCGACGCCGCGCAGTAGTTCGTAGGCATCCATGTCGGGGCGGATCTCGCCCGCTGCGGCAGCTGCGTCGAGCAGTTGGGCGCACACGGGGACGAGCCGGTCGATGAAATAGGCGTGCAGAGTCTCGAAGGCGGCATCGTCGGACTGCAGCGCCTCGGCAAGGCCGTGCTTGGTGACCAGGAAGTCGACGAAGAGGTCGATCCAACGCACCAGTGCGGCGTGCGGCGTACTGCTGCTCGCCAGCAGTGCCGGCCCAGCCTCAGCGCATGCCTCGACCTGGTGTTGGTAGACCGCGACGATGAGATCGGCTCGCGTCGGGAAGTGGCGGTAGATCGTGCCGATACCGACGCCGGCCCTGGCGGCGATGTCGCGCACGGGCACATCGACACCGGAAGTGACGAAAGCCGCGGCGGCGGCCTCCAGCAGTGTCTCCTCGTTACGTCGGGCGTCCGCACGCTTTCGCCTGGCTGACGATCCTGATCCGCTGTCGGTGCTGACCACTGCGTGTTACCTCCGCCACGTGACTTGCCATGCGGAACCATGTTCCGTATGTTGGCTAACGGAACATCGTTCCGCTCATTCAGCATACTGAACCGGCGAGCCAAGACCCAAGCCGCGCTTCGCAGACCACTTTCACGTCCCTGAAGGAGACAAGTCATGCAGTACCGCACTTTGGGCCGCACCGGTGTGCAGGTCAGCAGCCTCGTGCTCGGGGCGATGAACTTTGGGAAGATCGGCAACACCACGCAGGAGGAAGCAACCGCCATCGTCGATGCGGCCCTCGACGCGGGGATCAACCTCATCGACACCGCTGACGTGTACAGCGGCGGCCAGTCCGAGGAGATGATCGGCAAAGCCATCGCCGGTCGCCGCGACGACGTCGTGCTGGCCACCAAGGCGAGCTTGCCGATGGGCGATGAGCGCAACCATCGGGGCAGTTCGCGCCGGTGGTTGGTCACCGCGTTGGACAACAGCCTGCGCCGCCTCGGTGCCGACCACGTGGATCTTTATCAGATCCACCGGTGGGACCCGAACACCAGCGACGAGGAGACGCTGTCAGTGCTGACCGATCTCCAGCGGGCGGGAAAGATTCGGTACTTCGGCTCGTCGACCTTTCCCGCCTACCGCATCGTGCAGGCGCAGTGGGCCGCCCGGGAGAACCGTCTGGGCCGGTATGTCACCGAACAGCCCAACTATTCGATCCTGCAGCGTGGGGTTGAGACCCACGTGCTGCCGGTGACCGAGGAGTACGGCATGGGTGTGCTCGCCTGGAGCCCACTGGCGTCGGGATGGCTGTCTGGTGCGATCCGTGCTGGGCAGGAAATCAACACCAACCGCTCGGGCTTCATGCAGCAGCGCTACGACATCAGCATCCCCGCCAACCGCGCCAAGCTCGACGCTGTCGAGAAGCTCGCCACAGTTGCCGACGAGGCTGGCCTCAGCATGATCCAGCTCGCGCTCGGATTCGTCACCGCGCATCCCGCCGTGACCAGCGCGATCATCGGCCCTCGCACGATTGACCACCTGCATGCTCAGCTCGCCGCCGCGGACACCGTGCTCTCCGCCGACGTGCTCGACGCGATCGACGCGATCGTCGATCCCGGCGTCGATCTCGCCGCCCACGAGAAGAACGACGCACCGCCCGCTCTGCTCGACTCGGCGCGGCGACGTCGCTGATCGCTCGTCACGTCAGGCACGCACCAAGCAGCAGGCGTACCCCGCTCTGCTTGGTGCGTCGCAGGGTGGCCCTTCAGGAAGGACGACCGACCCATGCCGCAAACACCCCTGCCTAGATTCGGGATCATGACCGCCCCGTCGCAGGTCGACTACCACGACGTCCTGCGGGTCTGGCGCGAGGCAGACACCATCCCGGAAATCGAGCACGCGTGGCTGTTCGACCACCTCATGCCGATCGGCGGCGACCCGAACGGGCCGACCTACGAAGGCTGGACACTGCTCTCGGCCCTCGCCGCACAGACCCGACGACTGCGCCTCGGCCTGCTCGTGACCAGCAACCGCATCCGCCCGCCCGCGATGCTGGCCAAGATCGCCGCGACCGTCGACATCGTCTCCGACGGACGGCTCGACTTCGGTATCGGCGCGGGTTCACGGCCCAGCCACCCCTTGGCCCGGCGCGAGTACGAAGCACACGATCTGCCCTTCCACGACACGGCACACGCGGTGGGAAGCCTCGCCGAGGCGTGCACCGTCATTCGGCGTCTGTGGACCGAGACCGAACCGTTCGACTTCCACGGGACCTATCACCGTCTCACCGGAGCATTCGGCAACCCCAAACCCGTCCAGCGCCCCCACCCGCCGATCCTCGTCGGCGGACGCTCGACCGCCGTGCTGCGGGTGGCGGCCGAGCACGCCGACGTGTGGAACATCCCCGGCGGTGACATCGACGACGCCGCCCGCCGCAGCGCACTGCTGGACCGCTACTGCACCGAGATCGGGCGCGACCCCGCCTCGATCACCCGATCTGTCGTCCTGCCGATCTCCTACGACCAGCCCGGCATCAACCAGGACGCAATCGGCAGAGCGATCGACGCCGGCTTCCGGCACATCGTCCTCGGGTTGCCCGCGCCCTACCCCGCCAACGTCGCCCAGTGGGTTGCCGACGAACTCATCACCACGCCCACCCAGTGACCTCGCCGCCACGCCATTCGCCGACCGTCATGCCTTCCGCAGGTGACGGCTGTCAGCTCGGTGCGGACCGGAGCGTGTCCACGACCGAGCGCCGTGCGGCAACCATTGCGGGGATGGCGGTGAGCGCGGCGATGGCGAGTAGGACTCCGAGTGCCGTGGCGAGCAGCCACGCGGTGGGCGGGTACGGGGTATCGGCACGGCTGACGAACGTGAGGAGCCCGATGCCGGACGGGATCCCCGCTACGACGCCGGGTATGGCGGGAAGCAGCTGCGCTACCGCCAGGCCCAGGCCGGCCTGCGCGGGCGTGGCGCCGAGCGTCCGCGCGACGGCCAGTGGCTGCCGGGCGTCGAGGACCGCGGTCCAGGTGCTCACGACGGCGTTGATGAGCGCAAGGACGCATAGCACGACGATGACGACGAGCAGGGCCTGGTCCATTCGCTCGCTGCGGGGGTTGGCGAGCTCTGTGTAGCCGAGGTCGAAGTACTCCACCCGGGTGTTGATTACGAGTACGGCGACGAGCGCGGTCGTGGTGATCAGGGCGTTCACGGTGACCAGTCGGGCACGGCGCGGCCGGCGGGCATTGATCCGCACCCCGATCAGCAGGGCGGTGGGCAACTGTCGCGACAGCCAGATCCGCCATTGCCGGCGCCGCGGTGGCGTCGCGGCGTCGGCCAGTGCGTGGACGGTGCTGGTGGTGGCGGCGCGTACCACCGGTACCAGGGTCGCCGCCACGGCGATCGTGAGGGCGAGGACCGTGGCGGCGATCACCGTACGCAGCGCGGGCGGCTGGGCGTTGACCGAGCCGATGAGTCCGACGCTGGGGCGGATCAGCACGGGTGCGGCGGACCAGCCCACGGCCACGCCCGTCGCGGCGGCGGTGAGCCCGATGACGAGATACTCGGCGAGATGTACCGCAGCGATCACGGCCGGTCCGGCGCCGACGGCCTTGAGCAGCCCCACCCGGCGGCGCTGGCCGATGATCCGGCCCGCGACGATGCCGGCGACGCCGGTCAGCGCGAGGCCGCTGAGCAGCCAGCTACCGACAAGCAGCGCCATCTGCGCGTCCTGGTACAGCCGGCCGTTGAGCTGGCTGATCCTCTGCCAGGTGGTCACGTGGGGGCCTACGTCGTAGCTGGCGCTGTCCGCCGGGTCGGTGAGTTTGAGGTTCAGGGTGTACGACAGCGGCTTGCCGCCCGCGAGCGTGGCGATGTCGCCGCGCTCGACCCAGACCAGGCCGCCGCGCTCGACCAGGAGGCTGCCGGAGTAGTGCCACCCGGCGTATGGATACGTCGGTCTCGCGGCGGTGACCGCCGTTCCGGTCACGCGTAGCGGATGGCCGTCGATGTCGACGGTGTCGCCGACGCGGATGCCGAGGGCGTCGGCGAAGGCGCTCTCGACGACCACGCCGCCCGGGCGTACCCAGGTGCCGTCGGTCATCGCTGGCCGGTTGATCGAGTCCGGTGCGATGTCCCGGCCCTCGACAACGGCGTGGGCGGAACTGCCGGCGGCCGTCATGGTCAGGTAGGCGATCGGGAAGGGCCCGCTGTGACCGGTGACGCCGTCCGCGCTGGTCAGTGGTGCGAGTTCGTCCAACGCGGCCTGGCCGGTGGCAAGGGGTGTCATGATCACGTCCGGTCCGGCGGTGGCGGTCCGGGTCTGCTGGTACGGCCGGTCGGCGATCTCGTTGAGGTTTAGGCCGAGAGTCAGCGTGGCGGTGGCAGCGGTGATGGCGACCAGGAGCAGGAGGGTCTCGATCCGGCGGCGGCGCAGGTCCCGAATCAGCAGCCGGCAGACGAGCAGAAGGCGGCCGGACATGTCAGCGCCGGCCGCCGTAGACGTTACCCGTGGAAGTAACGGCGAACCGGTTGTCGTCGGCGAATGCCCCGTCACGCATTGAGATCACCCGGTCGGAGACGGCGGCGATGCGTGCGTCGTGGGTGACCACCACGAGGGTCTGCCCGGCGGTGTGCAACTCCTCGAACAGCCGCAGTACCTCCAGGGTGGCCGCACTGTCCAGGTTGCCGGTCGGTTCGTCGGCGAGTACGACCAGCGGCTCGTTAATCAGGGCGCGGGCGATGGCAACCCGCTGGCGCTGCCCGCCGGAGAGCGCCGAGGGCAGGTGGGCGGCACGGTCGGCCAACCCGACCCGGTCCAGCAGGTACGTCGCCCGCCTGCGGGCCCGCCCTGGTGAGCGGCCGGCCAGTAGCGCCGCCAGCTCCACGTTCTCGACCGCGGTGAGCTCGTCCATGAGCTGGAACGACTGGAAGACGAAGCCGACGCGGTCCCGCCGCAGCCTGGCCAGCGCCCGTTCAGTTAGCGTGTCGATCCGGTTCCCGGCCAGCCACACCTGTCCGCTGGTCGGGCGTTGCAGCCCGCCGAGCAGGTGCAGCAGCGTGGACTTGCCGCAGCCGCTCGGGCCCATCACCGCCAACGTCTGCCCGGCGGGCACATCCAGGTCGACCTCGTCGACCGCCCGTACAAGCGTGTTGTTCGCGCCGTACCGTTTGGTCAACCCACGTGCCCGCAGCGCCATCGAACCGGTCATGCCTCCGCCTTCCGCCCCGTCCGATCACGATCGGTCCAGATTCGCTCGCATGCCTCCAGCCACTCCAGGTCGGCCCGTAGCCGCAGCACCACACCCTCCAGCAGCACCCCGGCGACCGGATCCACCGACCTGTCCAATGCGGCGAGCTGCGTGTCGCGCAGCCGGCGCAATACCTCGCGCCGCTGTGCGTCGATCAGTGCCACGGGGTCGGCCAGCCGGCCTGCCGCGGCGGCCACCAGCTTCAAGTGGAACTCCGTAAGGTCCGGCTTCGGCCAGCTCACTTCGGCCAGCCAGCCGCCGACCCGTTGTTGTCCGGCCGGGGTCAGCGAGTAGACCCGGCGGTCAGGCCGGTCCGGCAGGCCGTCGGCCCGCTCTGAGGTCACCAGTCCGGCCCTGCCCAGCCGGGCCAGCGCCACGTAGATCTGCCCGGCGTTCATCGCGTCGCCCAGCGGGCCGAGTGCGTCACGCATCCGGCCGCGCAGTTCGTACCCGTGCGCTGGCTCCTTTGCCAGCATGGCCAGCACCACGTCCTGCACCCCGGGCACTCCTTCGTTTTGGACCGCTAATAGATAGCCGTTAGCTATAGTGATGTCAAATCCGGGCGGCGGGCGCACGGACCCAGCTGCTGCCAACCTGAGCGGGTGTTCCACCTCTGCGCTCGCACGTGTACAGCGACCTCCGCGCCGACCGGCAGAGCACATCAGGGACTTCTACCGACGCGACGAGCCAGGCGCCCGGGTGAGGCTGATCCCGATTCGACGGCACCGTGACGGCGGCGCGTCGACCCACCGCACCACGAGCAGGAGTGAGTACCGATCAATACGCAGCCCAACGCCACCCCTACCCGGGTTGCCATCGTCACCGGTGCCTCCGGCGGCATCGGACGCGCCGCCGCCCAGCGGCTGGCGGCCGACGGGATGGCGGTGGTCGCCCACTACGCCGGCAGCCGCTCCCGGGCTGAGCAGGTCGTGTCCGCCATCACCGCGATGGGTGGGCAGGCGACCGCCGTGCCCGCCGACGTGGCAGACGAGGCTCAGGTTTCAGCCCTGTTCGACACCGCCGAGCAGACCTACGGTGGCATCGACGTCGTGGTCAACACCGCCGGGCTCATGGTGCTGGCATCGCTGATCGAGCTCGACCTCGACGACTTCGACCGCATGCACCGCACCAACGTGCGCGGCACCTTCGTGGTGTCCCAGCAGGCCGCGCGCCGGTTGCGCACGGGCGGGGCCCTCATCAACTTCTCAACCTCCGTGACTCGCCTGGCGTTGCCGACGTACAGCGCGTACGCCGCCAGCAAGGGCGCGGTGGACGCGATGACCCTGGCGCTGGCCAAGGAAATGCGCGGGCGGGACGTCACGGTCAACGCCGTCGCCCCGGGACCGACCGCCACGCCGCTGTTCCTACAGGGCAAGGACGAGAAAACGGTGCAGCGCATGGCGCGCATGAACCCCAGTGAGCGCCTCGGCACACCCGAGGACGCCGCAGAGGTGGTGTCCTTCCTGGCCGGTCCTGGGCGCTGGGTCAACGGCCAGATCGTCTACGCCAACGGCGGGGCCGCCTGAGCCCCGACCGACACGACCACCAGAGACAGGAGACACCGTGACGAGCGCGCACCTGCGCGAGCCCGCTGACGACGTCGAAGAGGTCGCCGCCCTGCAACAGGAGTGGATCCTCGGTTGGGACAAACGCGAGAACGAAACTCTTCGCCCCTTCCGTGAGGTCTTCGACCGCTATTACGACTTCGACGCGCCAGTGATCCTCTACGACGACTTCGACCCGCAGCGCCGGGTGTTTCGCGCTGTGCGGGACTACGCCGCCGCGTTCTGGCCGGGCTTCGCACAGCTGCGCTCGGCCGCACACGCGATCGAGACGCCACCCGAGGTGATCGTCGAGGGCAACCTCGCTGCCACCCGGATGGTGTTCATCGCCGTCCTCGCTCAGCCGGACGGCACTGTCGTGGCCACCCGGGCGACCAACTCCCAGGTGTGGCGACGCATCGACGGCATGGGATGGCGGATCGTCCGCGACCACACCAGTGTCGACGCGATCACGGTCGACGAGGCAATGGCCGTGTTTCCGGCCCAGGGGTGACGGCCACGCCGCGCCGCACGCCAAACCGAATCATAGAGGGAGACCAGAGCCATGAAGATCCTCGTGACCGGAGCCACCGGAACTGTCGGCGGTAGCGTCGCCCGCGCCCTGGCGGCATCCGAGCACCAGACCGTCGCCCTCGTGCGGAATCCGGCGAAGTACGACGCTCCCGCCGGTGTCGAGGTCATCCAAGGGGACCTGACCGTCGCGGGCGACGTCCGACGCGCCCTGTCCGGAGTCGACCGTGCGTTCCTGAACATGGCCGACGACAACGGCGCGACTTTCGCGCAAGTCGCGGGCGAGGTCGGCCTCGGACACGTTGTCCTCCTGTCTTCCTTCGCCGCGGTCACCGAACTTCCGCTCGGCGACGGCAACATCATCACGGCCCGTCACCGCGCGGGCGAGCAGGCCCTGACCGACGCCGGCGTGCCCGCGACGTTTCTCCGCGCCAGCGGGTTCGACTACAACTTCCTGATGTGGGCGCGCGACAGCGCGAACGGCGTCATCCGCGCTCCGTGGCTCGACGTGAAGCTGCCCGTGGTCGACCCGGACGACATCGCAGCCTCGGCTGTCGCCGTCCTCACCGCCGCGACGCCGGTCGGCGGCAGCTACTCGATCACCGGCCCGGAGGCCCTGTCCGTCAGCGACCAGACGGACATCGTCGCGAAGGTCATCGGCCGCGATCTCCGGGCGGAGAAACTGGACCTGGACGTGGCGAAGTCCGCCGCGTTCCCCGAGAACACGCCCGATGTCGTGGTCGACTCCGTGTTCGGTGCCTTCGGACCTGAGGCCAGCGTCGTTCCGGTGTCCGGCGACGTGCAGGCGCTGACCGGCCGTCCGGCTCACACGTTCGCGGAGTGGGTCGGCCGGAATGAGGCGGCCATCGCGTGACGGTACGCAGATCATCGTTGGGGCCATCCGTCCGATCACGAGGACCGATCAGGGAGGCCGGCAACCTGCCGACGCGGGGGCAATGCGGCCGACTGGAGCAGGTGGCGGAGCGCTGACCGGCGGCGACGCAGCACCCGGGGACGCAGTTGGGCGGAGACTGGATCCGGTCATTGACGTCTAACTGGGTTAAGGAAGGCATATGTTGACATTGTGCGTACCGGCGTGAGGGTGAGCGAGGCGCGACCGTGAGTCGGGCCCGCGCGGTGGGGCGACGGTACCCCCGCCTTGAAGGCCACGAGAAGGTGACCGGAACAGCTCGGTACGCCGTGGAGTACCCGGCGCGGGCGACGACGTACGGGTGGGTGGTGCAGGCCACCGCCGCACGCGGGACGATCACCCGGGTGCACACCAGCGCCGCGCTGGCGGTCGAGGGCGTACTCGCCGTCTTGCACCACGGGAACGCGGCCCGGCTGAACCCGGCGGTGGACGCGGAGCTGTTCCGGCTCCAGGAGCCGACGGTCCACTACCGCGGCCAGATCGTGGCGGTCGTGGTGGCCGAGAGCATCGAGGCGGCACGGGAGGCGGCACGGTTGGTGCGGTTCGACTATGACGTCGTACCGCACCGGACCGAGTTGTCCGCGCAGGACCCGGACCTGTACCGGCCCGACCACGTCAATCCGGACTACCCGACGGACGTGGTGGCCGGTGACTTCGACGCCGGGTACGCCACGGCCGAGGTGCGGCTGGACGTGACCTACCGGACGCCGGCCTACCACAACAGCCCGTTGGAACCGCACGCGACGACGGCCCAGTGGCAGGACGGACGGCTGCTGGTGCACGACTCCGTCCAGGGTTCCTCACCCACCCGGGAGATCCTGGCCCGGGTGTTCGAACTCCCGGTCGAGGCGGTCCGGGTGGTGAACACACATGTCGGCGGTGGCTTCGGCGGCAAGATCTACTGCAAGATCCAGACACTGCTCGCGGCGCTCGCCGCCCGGCATGTCGAGCGGCCGGTCCGGTTGGCGCTCGCCCGCCAGCAGATGTTCGGTCCGGTGGGTTACCGCACGCCGACCATCCAGCGGATCAGGCTCGGCGCGGCGGCGGACGGACGGCTCGGGGCGATAGCCCACGACGCGATCAGCCAGACCTCGACGGTGACCGAGTTCGCCGAGCAGAGCGCCGTCTACACCCGCAACATGTACGCAGCCCCGAACCGGCGCACCACGCACCGGCTGGCCCGCCTCGACGTGCCGACGCCGTTCTGGATGCGGGCACCCGGTCACACCCCGGGCTCGTTCGCCCTGGAGTCCGCGCTGGACGAGCTGGCGTCAGCTTGCGCACTCGACCCGGTTGAGCTGCGACTGCGCAACGACACCATGATCGACCCCGAGAGCGGGCACCCGTTCACCAGCCGCAACCTGGCAGCCTGCCTACGCGACGGGGCTCGGCGGTTCGGCTGGGCGGATCGCGACCCGAGCCCCCGCGCGCGCCGCCACGGCCGGTGGCTGATCGGCACGGGTATGGCCGGCTCCAGCTATCCCGCCCGGGTTCGACCGGCCGCAGCGTCGGCCGCCGCCTACCCCGACGGCACCTTCGAGGTACGGATCAACGCGGCGGACATTGGCACCGGGGCACGTACCGCGTTGTGGCAGGTGGCCGCCGACGCGCTCGACGTGCCGCCCGAGCGGGTACGCATCCTGGTCGGGGACACGGCACTGCCGCCCGCGGGCGTGGCTGGCGGTTCGACCGGCCTGGCGTCGTGGAGTTGGGCGGTGGTGCGTGCCGCCGAGCAGTTGTGCGATCGGCTCGGCGAGCTGCGCGGCGTCGTGCCGGCGGAGGGGTTGACCGCCGAGGCGAACACCGATGACGAGGTGGCCGCGCAGGCCACGCTGCCGCGGTACGCGTACGGCGCACAGTTCGCCGAGGTACGGGTGGATGTGGACAGCGGCGAGGTACGGGTGCGCCGGCTACTCGGCGTCTTCGCCGTCGGCCAGGTGGTCAACCCGGTCACCCTGCGCAGTCAATTGATCGGCGGAATGACCATGGGCCTGTCGATGGCGCTGCACGAGGCGGGCCTGCTGGACCCACGCTATGGCGACTGGGTCAACCACGACCTGGCCACCTACCACGTCAGCTGCAACGCCGACGTGCCGGCGGTGCAAGCCCACTGGATCGCCGAGCAGGACGACCAGCTCAACCCGGCCGGCATCAAGGGGGCTGGCGAAATCGGCATCGTCGGTACCGCCGCCGCGATCGCCAACGCGGTCCACCACGCCACCGGCGTCCGGGTCCGTGAGCTTCCCATCACGCTGGACAAGCTGCTGACCGGCTGACCGGCAACCAGCCGCCCCGATCGTTCGTCGCGGTATGCCGCCTTGCCGGCGCTTCGGACTGCACAGGTCGACCTGGTGGAGGTTCGTGGCGGCGGCCTGGTCGGCCGGCATGCGGAATCCCTCGACGGGCCGGCCACGTCACCGGTCGGGCAGAAGTTTGTCCAGGGTGATGGGAAGCTCACGGACGCGAACGCCGGTGGCGTGGTGGACCGCGTTGGCGATCGCGGCGGCGGCACCGACGATACCGATCTCACCGATACCCTTGGTGCCCATCGGATTCACGTACGGGTCTTCCTCCTCGATCCAGTACGCCTCGATCGCGCCCACGTCGGCGTTGCTGCTGACGTGGTAGGTGGCCAGGTCATGGTTGATCACATGGCCGTAGCGTAGGTCCAGCAGGCTCGCCTCGTGCAGGGCCATCGACAGGCCCATGGTCATCCCGCCGATGAGTTGCGAGCGGGCGGTCTTCGGGTTGACCACCCGGCCGACCGCGAACACCCCGAGTTGGCGGGGCACCCGGATCTCGCCGGTCTCCCCGTGCACCCGTACCTCGGCGAACTGTGCGCCGAAGGCATGCATGGCGTACTGCTCCAGGTGGGGGTTCTCCGGCATGTCGACGGTGACCTCCAGGCCGTCCGCCGGAATCGTGCCGCCGTGCTCGGCGGCGATCCGGCGGCGCAGTTCGTCGGCGCCGACGCAGATCGTGGCGCCCCAACTGGTGATGCCGGCGGAGCCGCCCTCCTGCGCCGCCGGTGGGTACGCGGTGTCGCCCAGGCGCAGCTCGACCTGCGCGAGGTCGACTCGCAGCGCGTCGGCGGCGACCTGGGTCAGCGCAGTGCGGGTGCCGGTGCCGATGTCCACCGCCGCCATCAGCACGGTGTACCGGCCGTCGGGCGTGACCCGGATGGTGGCCTTCGAGCCGGGCAGCCGTAGCACCGGGTAGGTCGAGGCGGCGACCCCGGTGCCGACCAGCCAGCCGTCCTGGCGGCTGGGCGTGGTCGTGGCCTGGCGTGGTTGCCAACCGAACCGGCGTGCGCCCTCCCGCAGGCAGGCGGCCAGACCCCGGCTGGAGAACGGTCGACCGTCCAGCGGATGCGCCACCGGTTCGTTGCGTAGCCGCAGCTCGACCGGGTCCAGGCCGCACGCCACGGCGAGTTCGTCCATGGCCGATTCGAGGGCGAACATGCCGACCGACTCGCCCGGGGCCCGCATGATCGAGGGGGTGGGCAGATCCAACGCCGCCACCTGCTGGCGGATGCGCAGATGCGGTGTGGCGTACATGGTCGGGGTGGCCCGGGTGGCGTGCTCGGCGAACTCCCCGAGCCGGGAGGTCTGCTCGACGGACTCGTGGTCGACCGCGGTCAACCGCCCGTCGGCGTCGGCGCCGAGACGTACCCGTTGGATGGTCGGTGACCGGTAGCCGGTCTGGGTGAACATCTGATGCCGGGTGAGCGCGAAACGCACCGATCGACCCGGGACGAGTTGGGCGGCCATCACCGCGAGAATCAAATCCGAATGCACGGGAACCTTCGAGCCGAAGGCGCCGCCGACGTGCGGCGCGTACACCCGGACCTGCTGTGGATCGAGCCGGAACGCGGCGGCGACCGTGTTCTGCACCCCCGCCAGGTACTGAGTCGACACGTACAGGGTGAGCTGGTCGTCGTTCCAGCACGCGATGGTGGTGTGCGGTTCGATCGGGTTGTGGTTGTACCAGGGTGTGCGATAGGTGTGGTCCACGCGGACGGACGCCGCGGCGAGCGCCGTGTCCACGTCGCCCTTGTCGGCGGTGACCGGGAATGTCGGCATGATCTGCTGCGGAACCCGCAGGCGTCCCCGCTCACGGCTGGACTCCAGGTCGACGTCGTGTGGTCGCGGCCGGTAGTCGACCCGGACCAGGCCGGCGGCGTGCCGGGCGATCTCCGAGGTTTCGGCTATCACCGCCCCGACGAACTGCCCACGGAACGCGACCTCCTCGGACTGGAGGATGCGCAACTCGCCGTCGTCGGTGGCGAGCCGGGGGGCGTTCAGGTGGGTGAGCACCCCCAGCACGCCCGGCTGGGCGCTGGCCTGACTGCAGTCGATGCCCACGATCTGTCCGGTCGCGATGCTGCTACGCACGGCCGACAGGTACGCCGGGCGCGCCACCGGGTGCTCGAAGGCGTACGGTGCCAGGCCGCGCACCTTGTCGGCACCGTCGAACCGGTCGAGGGGCTGGCCCATCGCGCGGGCGGGGATGATGCTCATCGTCCAGTCTCCACCAGGTCCAGCACGGTCCGGACGATGGCGTTGCGGGCCAGCGGAATCTTGAAGGCGTTGTCCGACTGGGGTTGCGCCTCGGCAAGTTCGGCCTCGGCGGCTCGGCGCAGCCGATCCTCGGTGGCCGGTCCACCGCGCAGCAGGTCCTCGGCCCGCCGGGCCCGCCACGGCTTGTGCGCCACGCCGCCCAGCGCGATGCGTACGTCGCGCACCTGCCCGTCGGCCACATCGATCGCGGCGGCCACCGACACCAGGGCGAAGGCGTACGAGGCCCGGTCTCGGATCTTGCGGTAACGCGAGCGGGCGGCCAGCGCCAACGGCGGCAGGTCGACGGCCGTGATCAACTCGCCGTGCGCCAGGACGTTGTCGTGCTGCGGCTCCGACCCCGGCAGCCGGTGCAGCTCGGTCAGGGGGATGCCGCGGCTCCCGTCGGGGCCGACGGTCTGCACCGTCGCGTCCACTGCGGCCAGCGCGACGGCCAGGTCCGACGGCTGGGTGGCGATGCAGTCCGGGGAGGTGCCGAGGATCGCCAGATCCCGATTGTGACCATCGATGGCAGAGCAGCCACTGCCCGGCTGCCGCTTGTTGCAGGCGGTGGTGATGTCCTGGAAGTACAGGCACCGGGTGCGTTGCAGCAGGTTGCCGCCGACGGTGGCGACATTTCGCAGCTGGGTGGAAGCGCCGTTGAGCACCGCCTGGGCCACCACCGGGTAGCGTTCGCGGATCAGCGGCTCGGCGGCCAGGTCGCTGTTGGACACCCCGGCGCCGATGTGTACTCCCCCGTCCGGCAGTTCCTCGATCACGCCGGAGACGGCCCCGCGAATGTCGATCAGCAGGTCGGGCCGGGCGACATCGAGCTTCATCAGATCGACCAGATTGGTGCCGCCGCCGAGGAACGCCGCCTGCGGCGAGCGGGAGAGCAGGGCGACCGCACCGTCCGGGTCGGTGGCCCGTTCGTATCGGAACGGCCTCATGACCGGGCAACTTCCTGGATCGCGGGGACGATGTTCGCGTACGCGGCGCAGCGGCACAGGTTGCCGCTCATCCGTTCCCGGATCTCGTCGGGACTGGTGGCCAGGTCGATCGGGCCCGTGCCGACTCCGCCGTCGGCGCCGTCGGGCGGGTCGAAGGTGACCGCACTGGGCCAGCCGATCGCCGCCTCGTCGAGCATGGCGACGGCGGAGACGATCTGCCCAGGAGTGCAGTAGCCGCACTGGAAGGCGTCGTGGGCGATGAAGCTGCGCTGCATGGGGTGCAGCTCGCCGTCGGCAGCCAACCCGGCGGCGGTGACGATCTCGGCGCCGTCATGAGCGACGGCCAGCGCCAGGCAGCTGTTGGCGCGTCGGCCGTCGAGCAGCACCGTGCAGGCGCCGCACTGGCCGTGGTCGCAGCCCTTCTTGGGACTGGTGTTGCCCAGCCGTTCGCGCAGCGCGTCGAGCAGGGTGGTCCGGGTGTCGACGGTGAGCCGACGCTCGGTGCCGTCCACGCGCAGGCTGATCTCGGTATCCATGATTCCCGCCAGATGAGGTTCGTGGGCTAGCTGCCAAATTTATCCGCTTCCGGCGTTATATGTACTGATAATTCGTTGAGGACGACGAGACGCGAAGCTGAGTGTGGAGTTGAGGTAACGGCAGGTGTTGACCGAGGTGTGGCCCTTCGTCGAGCAGCGCCACGGGGCCGGGCAACGGGTCGTACTGATCCGGCTGGTCGGCCGGGTCGGGTCGGGCTCCCGGCCGCTCGGTGCGACCATGGCGGTGGCCTCGGACGGCGGCTGGACCGGGTCGGTCTCCGGTGGCTGTGTCGAGGGCGCACTGCTCGGTGAGGCCCGATCGGTGCTCGACGGTGCCCCACCACGGCTGACCGCGATCAGTCCGGGCGCGGATCTGATGCCGTGGGAACCCGCCCCGGCCTGCACCGGTGAACTCACCGTGCTGATCTGTCCAGCCCCGACCGGAAACGTGTACACCGCCATCGGCGCAGCGCTGGCCACCCGCTGTCCACTCGCCGTCGGCGTCGCACTTGAACCACCGTTCCGGTGGTCCACGGCCGCCGGTCGAGACGGACTGCCGGCCGGCGAGAAGCACTTCGTCGAGGAGCTGCACCCCGATCCCACACTGCTGGTGGTCGGCGCGACGGACCTGGCCGTCACGCTGGCCGCGTTGGCCGCCCCGATCGGATACCGGGTGGTGGTGGTCGATCCACGACCCACATACGCACAGTCGGAGCGGATACCGGCGGCGGAGGACGTGATATGCGCCTGGCCGGACGACTTTCTGGCCACCCGTACCCTGGGCGTCCGAGACGCGGTGCTGGTGTTGACCCACGACCCCCGGATCGACGATCGCGCGATCCGGGCCGCGCTCACCGGTTCTGCCGGGTACATCGGGGTGTTGGGCAGCCGGCATACGCACGCCCAGCGGCTCGCCCGGTTGGCCGGCACCCCAGGTCTGCACCGCTTGACCGGTCCAGCGGGCCTCGACCTGGGTGCCGGGTCGTTGGCGCAGACCGCGCTCTCGATGCTTGCTGAGGTGGTGGCCGTCGGCAACCAGCGGGCGGGCGGACGGCTCTGTTGTGGCGAGGGCCGCATCCGGGCGGTCGAGACGGCGCGGCTGAACCCGGTGGCATGACCCGCCGTCCGCCAACCGCCGGACTGCTCCTGGCAGCCGGAGCCGGGCGACGCTACGGCGAACCCAAGGCGCTGCGTTTTCTCGGCACGGCGATCGACACGCTGGCCGCCGGTGGCTGTGATCCCGTCATTGTGGTGCTCGGTGCGGCCGCCGTAGCGGCACGTCGGAGAATCGCGGGCCGGGTGGTGCCGAACGACGCCCGGCTGGCGGTGGTTGTCAACCACGACTGGTCGAGTGGGATGGCCTCGTCGCTGAAGGTCGGTCTACGGGTCGCCGCCGAGCTGTCAGCGTCGGTGGTCTGCGTGCACCTGGTCGACCTACCCGGGGTGACGCCGGCCGCCGTGCGGCGGGTTCTATCCACCGTGCCGAACACCTGTCCGACCTCCGCACTGGCTCGTGCCACCTACCAGGGCGAGTTGGGTCATCCGGTGCTGCTCGGCGCCGACCACTGGGCGGGGGTTGGCCGAAGCGCTTGTGCCGATCGAGGTGCGCACGAGTACCTGCGCCGGCACGACGCGATGCTCGGCCGGGTCGAGTGCGGCGACGTGGCCGACGGCGCGGACGTCGACACCCACCGATGAGGCCAGCAACGAGTGGACTGCTGCCGTGCCATCGGGACGGCAGATGCGATTACTCGCCGTGGTTCGCGGTCATCGGTGGGCTACTCCGGGCCGGGCGGGCAGGCCCCGAGCGGGCTGCGGCTGCGGTGGCGCACCAGGGTGCCAGGGTTGTCAGTGCTCGGGCACGGAAGCGGAGAGCCAGTCCTCGACCGGGGTGAGCGGGACGGGTGGGGGGCGTTTCACCGCCGTCGTCAGCTCGATCCGCCGGCCCTCGGCGGCCGACCGGAGCAGGGCGGTCATGATGTCGAGTACGTGCAGCCCGACCTCGCCGCTGGCCCGTGGCGGACGCGTATCGTCGGCCCGGACCAGGTCGATCAGGCCGACCCCCCGGGCGGCGGCGACGTACCCGGCCCGCGGTTCCAGGGTGCGCCACCCGACGCCGTCGAGCGCGAGGTGGCGGACCTCGCCGTCGAAGTTGTTCGGATCGGGTACGGCGAGGGTGCCCGCCTCCCCCTGCACCTCGATCGGCGCGGCCGTCGTCGCGACACCGTCGAAGGTGGTCGTGAGCGTGCTCAGGGCCCCGTCCTCGTGTTCCAGTACACCGCTCACGTGGGTCGGCACCTCGACCGGGATCCGCTGCCCCGAGCGGGGGCCCGAACCGATGACCCGGGCGTCCCGCAGCCGGCTGGCTGCTCCGATCACCGCGCGGACCGGCCCGAGCAGGTGGACCAGCGCGGAGATGTAGTACGGCCCCATGTCCATCAGTGGGCCGCCACCGGGGGCGTAGTAGAAGTCGGGGTTGGGGTGCCAGCGTTCGTGTCCCGGGGTGACCATGACGGCCGACGCGGAGAACGGGCGGCCGATCAGTCCATCGTCGATCGCCGCTCGGGCGGTCTGGGTACCGGTGCCCAGAACGGTGTCCGGCGCGCATCCGACGCGGACGCCGGCCGACGCCGCCCGGTTCATGAGCGACCGGCCCTCCGGGAGCATGACGGTGAGCGGCTTCTCGACGTAGACGTGCCTGCCGGCGTCGATCGCCGCGCCCGAGATCTCGGCGTGCGCCGCCGGGATGGTCAGGTTGAGCACCGTCTCCACGTCGGGGTGGTGGAGCAGTCGCTCGACACTTACCGCCTCGGCGCCGGGAATCGTGGCGGCGGCCGCGTCGGCCCGGGCCGGGTCCAGGTCGGCCACCGCGACGACGCGCACGGTCGGATGGTCGGCCAGCGTGTTCAGGTACGCGCGGGAGATGAACCCGAGACCTACGACGCCGACGCCGTGCGCGTCGCCCACACCATTCCCCTCTCGATGACGGTACGGACACTCGGGTGCTCCAGCACGTCGAGGCTGTGCCCCGGAGTCGTCACCACGATCCGCCCGGCGCCCCAGTGTCGGGTCCAGATCGCCGGTGAGGTGACCGGCCGGTGCCACGGGTGCCACTCCCGGGTCGGGTGGATGGTGGTGGCCAGGACGTCGATCAGGTCGTCGTGCAGCACCCAGTACTGCTCGGTGACCAGGTCGAAGTCCTCGATCCCGGCAGTGATCGGATGCTCCCGGCCGAGGTCGGTGATGGTGACCGAGTGAGGCAGGAAGTTGTCTGTCTCTCCGCCGCCACGGTCGCACGGCTGGACGCCCGGATGGGTGGCGAACTGGCCGCCCACCAGGTGCAGGTAATCCGACGAGGCGCGGAACGAGTCGACGATGCCGCCGTGCCAGCCGGTGAAACCCGTACCGGCGACGACCGCCGCGGCCAGGCCCGCCACCTGCTCCGCGGTGATCTGGGACATCGTCATGCACTGCACGATGAGGTCGGTGTCGGCCAGTTCGGCGGCGTCGGTGTAGACCTCCGTCGACCCCTCCACCCGTACCGCGTATCCGCTGCGTTCGAGGAACGGGATGAACAACTCTGTCGCTTCGACCGGCCGGTGGCCCTCCCACCCGCCTCGAACCACAAGGGCTTTCCGCCGCGTCACACCCGCTCCTCCCCCGGTCCGCCACACCGGGCCACCGCTGCCGCCCGGGGACTTCGACACAGGGCCTAACCGTACCCGGGCCGGCACCGTGCCTCGGCCCCTCACCCGGGGCACCGCGATCCGGGCCTGCCTGCCATGCACAGGAGTAATGGCCCGTGCTGGGGCCGCCGGTCGCCAGTCCCGGGCGCTGACAACGCACAGCGCACGGTCTCAGCGCAAACCGCGGATATAAGCTACGTGCATGATTGACTCGTGGACCTTGCGGGTGCTCCTGGAGGTCGCCAGCCGGGGTTCGTTCTCCGCCGCGGCCGAGGCACTGTCCATGACACAACCAGCCGTCTCCCGGCAGATCAGCGGATTGGAACGGCGCGTCGGCGTGCCGTTGTTCCGTCGGCTTCCGCGCGGCGTACGGCTCACTCAGGCCGGGCAGACCGCCGTCGAGCTCGCCCGCGACATCCTGGTGCGGACCGACGCCCTGGAAGCCCGGTTGCGCGCCTTCACCAGCCTGACCGGCGGGCAGCTCAACGTGTCGGCCTTCCCGAGCGCCAACGCCCGACTCACTCCGGAAGCCATTCGGTGCTTCGCCGAGTCCCATCCGGGCGTCGCGGTGAACCTCGTCCGACCGGACGAGGCGGGACCGCTGGCGGCCATCCGGGACGGCCGGATCGACGTGGCCCTGCTGACCTCGTGGCAGTTGTTCGCCGACCCGGCCAGCGCGAAGTACGCCCTGTCAGCGTCGCGAGTCACCGACGAGGCGCTGGACGGTCTCGACCTGGTGCCACTCTGCGACGAACGACTACACGTCGCCCTTCCGGCCGATCATCCGTTGGCGCAGCGCAATCGGGTGCCGCTGCGGAAGCTGAAGGACGAGCGGTGGATCGAGGGTGCCTATCCGGACTGCCTCGGTCCGATCCCGCCGATCGCCGAGGCGTTGGGTGGTCCCCCGCAGATCGCCTTTTTCTGCGACGACTGGAACGGCAAGCAGGCCCTGGTCGCCGCGCGGGCCGGTGTCATGCTCGTGCCGACGCTGACCCAGGCCGCGCTACGGCCGGACATCGTCCTGCGTCCCACCGTTCCGGTCCTGCCGACCCGCCGGTTGTATGCCGCAGCGGCCGCCCCGCCGTTCCGGTCGCCAGCGGCGACCGCGATGATCGAGATCCTCACGGCGATCTGCCGGCAGCCCGTCGAGGCGTGACGACCGTCCGCCGGGGCGCCCGGAGGATCGGGAGGCGCCTCGGCGGAAGCCCTGATCAACGTACGCCGCTGTCCACCGTCGGTCGCCGGCCGTTCCCGCTCGTCGGCGGTTTCCTGGGCCGAGCAGGTGCCACCGCCAGCAACACCGCGGTGACCAGGGTCAGTACCCCGGTGCCCTGGAACAACACGTCGTTCGAGATCCGCGCATCGCCGTCAACGGGATACAGATCATTGATGAGGGTCTGAGCGTCCAGCAGCCGCAGCACGACGAACAGGGCGTGATTGAACCCACCCTCGAAAAGGCCGACCGCCGCCACCCAGAAGGCGTAGACCAGGGACCAGAAGATCGCACGTGCCCAGCGCATCGTCGTTCCGAGCCGGTATGCCAGATACGTGACGGCGAAGACGGCGCTGAACACGACAGCCAGGATGGTCCGCTGCGGGCTGTCGAACCGGAGCCCCCCGTACAGGTGATGGATGAACGTCACCAGGAAGACCACTGTGGTCCAGGCGATGGCGGTTCCGCGCCGGTCCGCTGAAACTCGTTGCATCAACGCTCACATCCTTCGGACGTGGCCGGGATCCGGCCTGTCGCCAGCTCGATCGGCAACGGCGACGGGTTGCTCGTGCACGGTCAGGTCATGCCGCCGAATCGTCTTCAGGAACTCACCCGCATCGACGATCTGGTCGATGTGATGCACCCCGGGCGGATAGCGGCGACCCATCAGGCCGATGGCGATCTCCGCTGCCACCACGCCGGTCGCATGCCCCTCCTGACGGCCCGTCACCGCCGACCACACCTGTCTCCCACCTTCATCGGTGGCCGAAGCGTGCACCACGAACCGGTCCCCGCCGAGCCGCAGTCGGCTCGAAGCGCCGGTCAGCAGGCGAGCCCCGCCCAGCCGATCCGCCAGCCGGAAGGCGCCGGCGGCACGCAGCCCGAACAACGTCGCCGTCATCGCGCCGGAGTCGAAACAGAGACGAGTGGTCACCGGGACGCCGAGCGTGCGGGTCAAGGTGTACTGATCCGAGAAGGGAAACGGGTACGCGGTGCGCACGCCGAACCCGGGCAGGTCCACCCGGGCCCGCCCCGGCCGTCGAGTCCGGTCGGGTGGCGCCGTCAGTCCCGCCACCGTCCAGCGGACCGAGTCGGGCCCGTGGTCACCGGCCGTACCCAGCAGGATCGTCACGTCGACGGAGGTCGCGGACGGCAGGCGTTCGGTGCAGCGTCGGGCCAGCACGTTGGTCAGCCCGGGTGCCAGCCCGACGCTGAGCACGGCGGCCGTCCCGGTCCGCTTCGCGGTGGCATCGAGCCGTTCGATGCCGGCCAGCACGTCGGCTGACGCGCTGATGTCGACGACGGCAACGCCACGGTCCAGGCATGCGCGCGCCACCGCCTCGTTGCGGTGCTCCACACACATGACCACCACGGCGGCGTCGGCCAACAACCCGTCGAGACCCCGCGGGTCGTCAAGGTCCAACCGGCGCGGGGTCAGCCCGGCTGGGCCGGTCCGGGCCAGGGCCTCGGCGCGGGCCAGATCACGACCAGCGACAACGACCTCGTTCGCCGAATCTCGGGCCAGTGTGGTGGCCACCACCCGACCCACTGCCCCGTAACCGCCGATCACGACGGCCACCCCGTGGCCGGTCATGGCCACCTCGCCGTGACGATCCAGTGCCTACCGCTGAGGCGGACACCGGCCCCGAGGTCGTACGGCTCGACGGCGGCCAGCAGGCAGTCGCGCACCTGGGCCGGCGGAATCTCAGGATGGTCCGCCATGAACGCCCGGACGGGCCCGCTACCGAGATAGAAGTCGGCTGCCTCGGCGGCGGTCGCCCCGATCAGCAGCTCCGCATCGACGGGGTACGGAACCACGTCGGAGAAGCCGGCGGCCATCAGCACAGCGACGATCCGCCTGCGGTCGGCCAGGCTGAACATGCCGGAGGGCCGGTCGCTGTGCGGGACGACTTCGTTCAGGGCGGCCATCGGCACCGTGTACCAGTCGCAGCCCGTCATCTCCCCGGGGCAGGCGAACACGAGGCGGCCCTCAGGCCGCAACGCCCGCCCGATGTTGGCGAAAGCCGCGACAGGATCGTTGAAGAACATCACCCCGAACATGCTGATCGCCACGTCGTACCGGCCCGGGGGGAACGGGTACACCTGGGCATCGCCCTGGTGGAACCGGACGTTCGCCACCCCTTCCCGGGCCGCTCCGGCCCGGGCACTATCGAGCATCAGCGCGGACAGGTCGACACCGGCCGCCCAACCCTGGGCGCATTGTCTGGCCGCTCTCCGGGTGGTGCGCCCCGTGCCGCACCCGATGTCGAGCACCACGTCGGTGGGACCGATCTCGGCCGTCCGGAGGAGGCGGTCGAGCAACGCATCGTTGAGATCCTCCCGCCGATCATGGTGCTCGACCCAGTGAGCCCCCTCCGGACCGTTCCAGGCCGCTGCCTGGTCAGCGTTTGCCACCCGCATCTGATCACCTCTTCGGACGCTGTCCACGGAAATGAGTCTGAGCGGGCACAGCTATGAGCACCACTGCGACTTGGTAGGGGAAGCCATAACATCGGCGCATGGCACCGCTTCGTTCGGTGCCGCTCTCGTCAGCGGATCGGGCGGCGGTGCTCGGCCAGGATGAGGTGTGGTCGGGGTCGAGCCGCCGCAGCGTGCCGTCGGAGGGCGACCCTGCCCGCGCCTGGGCCCTTTGGACGGTGTTGCTGTCGGGATAGCGGGAATCGCCTTGCTGAGCCGCGCCCCGGCGGGACAAGCTGCCGCCATGCTGGAACAGCAGCGCGGCAAGCTGTGGCTGGTGGTGGCCGCCGCCGGCTACGGCAAGACCACCGCGCTGCGCCGGCTGTTCCCCAGCCCGACCGTCCGATGGCAACGGGAGTGCGACGTCGATGCGTTGCTCCGCGGCGAACTCGCGGAGCTGGCCACCGGCGCGACGCAGCTCATCCTCGACGGACTGCCCGCCATGTCGGAACGGACCGAGCAGGCGTTGCTGCACGCGATCGCCGGCCTGCCGGACGGCGTACGGCTGGCCCTGTCGTCGCGATGGCCGGTGGGCTGTGCCGCGTCGTCGTGGTTGACCCGGATGGCGCCCGCGCAGCTCCGCCCGGCCGAGCTGAGCCTGACCACCGACCAGGTCGACGAGGTGCTGCACACCGAGTACGGGCTGACCGTCCCCGCCCTGGCGCAACGCGTGTACGAGATCACCGCAGGGTGGCCCGCACTGGTCCGGCTGGTCGCCGAGACCCTGGTCGCCGAGGGCGTACCCGTCGGGCCGCTCCTGCCGGCGGTGACCGAGCCCGGCGGTCTGGTGGCGAGCTATCTGGCCGAGGAGGTGCTCGGTCCGCTGCCCGAGGACGTCCGGCGGCTGCTGCACGAGGTGGCCGACCTCGCGCCGGTGACGGCGGGCGTCTGCGCGGTCACCGGCCACCCGGCGGCCGGGCCGCAGCTCGGCCGGCTGCTGCGCACCGGGCTACTGACCAGGGTCGGCACCGATCCCGACACCGGGCCCCGGGTGGTACCGGTGATCGCCGCGGTCGCCGGCCACGACCGGCCGCCGGTCACGCGCGGGACGCTGCTGCGGGCGGCGACCTGGTACCGCGACCATGGCCCGGCCCGCGCCGCCGCGTTCACTTTCCGGCTCGGCGGCGACGATGCGGCACTGGCGGCGGTGCTGGACGAGCACGGCGACCGGATGATCGCGGCCGGACGGCCCGGCGCGATAGCCGAATTGGTCGCCACCCTGCCGGCGCCGCTGCGCACCCGCAGGCTACGGCTGCTCGCCGGCGACGCGTTGCGTACCGCCGGCGACGTGGCCGCGGCGGCCCGCGCGTATCAGGAGGTGGCGGCAGCCGAGGCGAGGTGGGAGCCGGGGATCGCCTGGCGGATGGGCCTGATCCACTACCTGCGCGGCGACCAGCCCCGGGCCCTGGCCGACTTCGCCCGGGGCGACGAGGCCCCGGGTTGCCCCACCGATCAGGCGATGCTGTTGGCATGGACGGCAGCGGCCACCGCTCGTAGCGGTGACGCGGCGGCCGGGGTGGAACACGCCTGGCGGGCCTACCGCCGCGCGGCCGAGACCGGCCGGGACAGTGCGCTGGCCACCGCACACGTCAGCCTCGCCCTCTGCCTCGGACTCACCGGTGACCAGGTCGGCGGCGAGGAGCACTACCGGCTGGCGCTGGGCATCGCCGAACGCACCGGCGACCTGGTGCTGCTGGCCCGGATCCTGGTCAACCAGAGCTACCACCTCGTCGAGCAGGCCCGCTATCCGGCAGCGCTGGCGGCCGCCCAACAGGCGGCCGGGCACGCCGAGGCGGCCGGCCACGCCAACCTGTACGCGATGGCCGCCGGGACCGAGGCCGACATGCTGGCGACGCTCGGCCGGTACGACGACGCGGCGGCGCGGTACGCCCAGGTACTCGCCCGCCATCAGCGGATGGGCTCGCGCCGCTGCGCCGACACGTACCTGGGTCTGGCCGAGCTGCATCTGATGCGAGGCTGGCGGGAACAGGCCCGGGCCGCCTTCACCGAAGCGGTCCGGCTGGCCGATGACAGCGACAGCCGAAAGCTGGCGGTGCGGGCGCACACCGGGCTGGCCCGGGTGCTGTTGCCCGACGACACGGCGGCGGCGGCCCGGCACGCCGCCGAGGCGACCCGGCTGGCCAGTGACGACCTCCGGGTCCCGGCACTGCTCGCGCAGGGCTGGGTGGCGCTGGCCGGCGGCGACACCGCACACACCGCACGGCTCGCCGACGAGGCGCTCGACCTGGCCCGGTCCGGTGGGTTGCGGGCCGGCCTGGCCCGGGCGCTGGAGCTGCGGGCCGCCGCGGAAATCGAACCGGGTCGGGCCCGCGCCGCCCTGCGAGAGGCGCACGCGATCTGGGCCGACGCATCGGCGGTCGGCGACGCGGCCCGTACCGCGCTGGCGCTGGGCCGGCTGCCCGGCGCCACCGCCGACGACCGGTTCGCCGCGCTGCTGGCCAGCGAGCGCCTCGCCGCCGAGGGCGGCTCGATCGACCAGGAGGAGACGCCGCCGGACCAGCCAGCCGCCGACCAACCGTCAAATGGCGTGGGTCGCGTCGGCGTCCTGGTCCGCACCCTCGGCCGGTTCGAGGTACGGGTGGCCGGCGCTGCGGTGCCGCCGTCGGCCTGGCAGTCACGGCGGGCGCGGGACCTGCTGCGGATCCTGGTGGTGCGCCGGGGTCGGCCGGTCCCCCGCGGTGAGCTCTGCGAGCTGCTCTGGCCCGACGACGATCCGAGCAGGACCGGGCACCGGCTGTCCGTGTTGCTGTCGATCGTGCGCGGGGTGCTCGACCCGGACCGGGTCTTCGCCTCGGACCACTACCTGGTGACCGACGCGGCCAGCGTCGCGCTGGACGTCACCCACCTGCGGGTCGACGTGATGGAGTTCCTCGGTGCGGTGACCCACGGCCGTCGGTTGCTCGATCGGGGTGCCCGGGCGGAAGCACGCACCATCCTCGCGGCGGCCGTGCGCGACTACCGGGCGGACGTGTTCTCCGACGAGCCGTACGCCGACTGGGCCTCGGCGCTGCGCGAGCAGGCGCGGGCCGCGTACGTCGCCGCGCTGCGGATGCTGGCCGACGCGCACCGGTCGGCGGGAAGCGGCGGCGCCGCCGTGGACTGCCTGCTCCGCCTGCTGGAGCAGGACCCGTACGACGAGCCGGCCCACCGGATGCTGGTGCGCACCCTGGTGGCGGGCGGGCAGCACGGCGAGGCACGGCGGGCGTTCACCCGCTACCGCGCGGCGATGCGCGCGATCGGAGTACGACCGCCGGACGAGATCATCCTGACGCCGCGGGTCGGGGTACGGCCGTCGGCGACGGTCGTACCCCGACCGAGGTGAGGGGTTCGGGTCGTTGCCCGAGCCCAACTCCGTCGGCTCAGTAGATGTCGTGGTCGGTGCTGTACCCGGTGACCATCCACATCTTGTCGTCGTCGGTCGAGTACCGGGGAACCGACCCCGGCTCGTCGGCCGCCGAAATCCCACCGGGGGCGCCCCCCTGGGCGGACCGGCCCGTCCCGGTGCCGGCCCGCTGAACCGCTACGACGGTCGCGCGGGTCCCGTCGTCGTTGGGCATCATCGCGTCGATGAAGATGTCGGATGCGGAGGTCGGGAACGGGTCTGAGGGGTCGGGCAGCACGGTGACCTCGCCGCCGACGCCGGACATTGACGGGAATTCCCCCTCCCACTCGCGCTGCATCGTCACGGTCCTCGGCGAGGACGTACCAACCGGACTGGTCGTGGCGAACCGCTTGTAGCGCAAGCCGATGACCTCCGACGAGGCACGGATGCCGTCCACACAGACCGCGTAGGCGACCGGGCTGGCGCCGAACAGGTGGAAGGCCGTGCGAACGGTCACGCTCGCGCCGTCGGCGTCGGGGACCAGTCCGGCCAGCGGCACGCCGGCGGGCAGGTCGAACCCGGTGCCGCTGAGCACCAGGCCGGCGGGACAGCTCGCGGTTCGTGACCCGGCCGGGGAGACCTCGACGACCCGCGGCGTGCCGTCGTCGGACTCGCAGATGGCGGCGGCGATCACCGACCAGGGTTCCGCGTGGTCCGGGTACGCCTCGCCGCGTACCACGACCGAAGTCGCGCTCGGCACGATCGCGGCCAGACGGACTCCCCCGTTGCCGTTCCTGATCCGGCCACCGGCGCCGATCAGCACCTCGTCCGCCCCGCACGTCGCGGTCACGCTCTTGGAGGATGTGGTGTCGTAGCCGCTCTCCGCCCGATGCCGGTACGCGGCGTGCGCCGTCCCGGGTAGGACGAGGGTCGCGCTGACCGCGACGACCGCCGCGACAGCGCACCGCGACCGAATGCTTGTGCCGAGTGTGGTGCCCCTGCTCATGACCACTGTCCTTTCCTGCTGACGCTGCCGCGAACGGTTCGCGCGGCGCTGCCCGGAATCATCGGCGGGGCCTGTCACGGTGGCGTCATGGTGGCGCACGGCATACGCCCGAAAGCGCCCGCGTCTGGTCACGCCGACCGACGTGACCAGACGCTGCGCCCGCTGACGGTACGGGCCCGCGAACCGTTACGGCCCCCAGCAGATGACGTGGCTCTCCAGGTCCCACGGGGGCAGGTAGACCCCGTCCTCGACGGCGATCGCCTGGGCGTTGTTCTGGGCGGCGGCCGCCATCGCCCGGGTGAGCAGGACGTTGCCGGTGGCGGTGCCGGCGACCGTCGCGCCGACGCCGGTGGCGAGCGCGCCGGCCGGACAACCCGCGGACACCTGACCCTTGGGGCTGACGCTGTTGGCCGCCCCGGTCAGGCTGACCAACGTCCCGGTGAGGTTCGCCGGCAGGGTGGCGCAGATGGCGTACCCGACGAGTTCCCACGGCCCGGCGAACCCGCCGGCCGCGCCCGCGGTGACCGCACCGGCGGTGAGCGCCGCGTTCGGCTCGATCCGCTGGTAGAACGCTTCCCCGTTGGCGGTGCGCAGCTCCGCGCCGAGCCCGAGCAGGTCGGTGCCGGCGGGGCAGGCGGCCACCTGGTTCTTGATCGGGTCGACGTTGCTGCCGCTCGCCGAGGTGACACGCTGGTAGTTGGCCGGGGGCGCGCCCGGCACGCAGATCGCCTGCGCCACGAGGGTGTACGCCCCCGCCACACCGCCCGGGTTGGTGTGCGCCCAGACCGTCACCGACTGGGTGGCCAGGTTCGGAATGATGTCGGTCAACGTGACGTCACCGCCACCACCATCCACGGAACCGCCGCCACCGGCGAGAAACTCGCCGGCTGGACAGGTGGCCACGGCGGACTGATTGGGAAAGGCGCCCGCCACGCTGACGTTCACCACGGTCGCCTGCGCCGGTCCCGCGCCGGTGGCGACGGCCACGGCCGTGCTGGCCAGCAGCAGGCCCGCAGCGCCCGCGAGCCGGGCGAGCCTTGATCGAGTACGCATCGTGCACTCCACTTCGTACCTGCCGCGAGACGTTTACGCCCCGGCGGGGCGACGCGGCAGGTAACCCACGGTCCGGGCCGGCCTCACGGCCGCCTCAGTGCCG
Source organism: Micromonospora sp. C51 (assembly GCF_018070435.1). Taxonomy (NCBI): domain Bacteria; kingdom Bacillati; phylum Actinomycetota; class Actinomycetes; order Micromonosporales; family Micromonosporaceae; genus Micromonospora; species Micromonospora sp. C51. Next base: position 121,392 of record NZ_JAGPXQ010000014.1, read on the forward strand.
CGTCATGGTGGACGCACCGGTGCATCGTCGACGCGGATTGGCTCCGCGTCGCGCTCGATCGTGGCTGACGCGGCGCACACTGAGACGATGGAGACGACCCGGGTCATCCTCTACCGTTTCCGGCTTCCGCTGCCACGCGGCGACATGATCGTCCACCGGGAGGGCAGGACGACGGCTATCCGCTGGGACGACGAGCCGGTCGCGGTGTTGACCGTGGTGTGGGTCGATGACGGTTCCCGGCACCGCTACTTCGTCGACCGCGATCTGGCCGACCGGTTCGACCTACGACCCGCCGAGCGGGACTGGCTGTTCCTGTCGGTGGATCTTGAACCGGCCACGGCCGCGCAGTGGCGGGCCGCGGCGGAGAGCTACCTGACCGCGATCCAGGCGGCCGAGCGCGACCGACACGCGGCCCGGGATCATCCGCCGTGGTTCCGACGCAAGGCCGCCGCCGAGCGGGCACGGGCCCGGCACCGGGCGGCGCTCGACGCCGCCGACAACGCCTACGCGCCGGTGCGGGAGGCCGCCTCGCGATTGGTCGACGAGGTGTACGCCCCGATCGCGGCACGGGAGAAAGCCATCGCGGCAATCATCGGCAAGCCGCTCTGGAGGTACGTGCGCAAGGGCGACATCGCTCATGTGCACGCGGCCACCTCGGGCGGGTCGACCGCCGAACAGCTCATCTCGGCGATCACTCGGCAGAAGGGGATCACCGCGTTCCGGTGGGAGCCCGATGCCGTGGCGAAGGCCGTGGAGTTGCTCGGTGAAGACGGATTCGAGGTGTGGTGGCACCGGTTCGCCGGGAATTGGCAGTACCGGCTCCAGCAGAACGAGAAGCCGTGGCGGGCTGGGGGCACCGGCCTCGCCGGCACCGGCGGCTTCGGAATCTGAGCGCGGGCCGTCCCCGAATCCTGCTCCTGCTCCTGCGCCCGCCGGTCCTGAAGCGGCGATGGCCGGTGTCGGGTCAGCCCAGCCGGGTCTGCCCGCAGGGCCCGCCGTGATCGCAGTACGGCTGCCGTTGGCTCCGCCCGCACCCGCACAGGACTGCCCTGGTCTCCGCGCGCATGCCTTGCGGCGTGTCCACTCTCAACTCACCGCGCACGATCAACTGTCCGGTGGAGTCGCGCCTGATCTGCGTCGGCCGGTCCGGGGCCTCCGCACCACCGTTTGCGAATTCGTACCGCAACGCTCCGGAGGGACACCGCCGCACCACCTCGGCCAGGCGCTCGGCCTCGGCACCGTCGGGCCGGATCCACGGGCGCTGACCCGTGTCGAAGACCGCCGGCAGGCCGCGGACGCACTCGGCGGCGTGCAGGCAACGCCGGGCCTCGAAGGTGACCGTGATCGACCGCCCCTCGTACGCCTTCGTCGTCGTTTCGCTGCTCATACCGACCTCCGTCGCTGCCGTACCGGGGCTGTTCAGTCGCTGACTCTGCTGCGGGACTGGTACACCAGGTCCTGATACTCGGGGTGCCGGGCGATCCAGCCGGCGAAGAACGGACAGGTGGGCAGGACCAGCAGGTTCGCGGCACGAGCCGCGTCGAGAGCCGCGCGGGCCAGCGCCGCGCCCACTCCCCTGCCCTCGTACGCCGGCGAAACCTCGGTGTGCACGAACGCCACGAGTTCCGCAGTGCGGATGTACTGCGCGAAACCCGCGACCGTCGACTCTCCCTCGAACCGGGCCTCGTACCGATTGGCCTCGGGGGCATCGCTCACATTCACTACCATGTGTCCTCCAGCTCGCCATGCTGCGCATCGACACCCGATGCCCGTCATGAGCCGGGTGGGCGGCCACGCGCACCACGACCCACCCCGGTTGGTTGATGTGTCACCTAGACTAGCCGCCGATGGTTGATGCGTCAACTAGTTCCCCGAGCCGGCCGGCCCTGATCGAATCCGCGCAGGAAGTCCGGCAGCCACGGGCCGTCGACGTTGTCGTTACGCTCCCCACATGGACCCAACGCCCCGCTGGCTCACCTCGCAACAGCAGGTCGCCTGGGACAGTTTCATCCGCATGCAGGAGAAGCTCATCGGACGACTCGCCCGCCGAATCCAGGCCGACTCCGGCATGTCCGCCGCCGACTACATCGTGTTGGTCAAACTTACCGAGACCAGCGGTGGGCGGATGCGCCTGACGGACCTGGCGAAGCAGGTGGAGTGGGAAAAAAGCCGCATGTCACACCAAGTGCGGCGAATGGCCGAGCGCGGACTGGTGGCCAAGGAGGAATGCCCCGACGACGGACGCGGAGCGTTCATCGCGGCCACCCCAGCCGGCTGCAAGGCGATCGAAGACGCGGCACCCGTGCATGTCGAACATGTCCGCCGACTGTTCATCGACGCCCTCACTCAGGAAGAACTCGACCTGCTCGCCAGCATCTCCGATCGCGTCCGTGCCCACCTGGAGAGTCAGCCCGACTGAGGCCGAGCGGCACCGAGGAGTCGCCGCGCCTCGCCGCTGACCTGGGGAGAAGCGATCGGAGCCCAGGCCGCGAACAGCGAGCGGAAGTAGTCGCCGTACCTGTCGGCGGTAGCCGGATCCTGCTCGACGACATCCAGTTCGTTGACGATGCTGAGATCCACGAACGGTTGTCTCTGGTCGGATTCCAGGTGCCAGGTCTGGTTGGTGAACCGGTCGACGACCACACCGGTCTCCGCCAGCTGTCGCCAGGTTCGCCTTCGGTCGCAGGCCCCGTACAGGTAGACAAGTGCCTCGGCGTCATCACCGATGAGGTTGCGGAGTGCGGCTCGATCGGCCCGGTCGAGCAGCGTCACATCGAAGCCGTCCGTGCCATAGACGGCATGCGCGAGACCGGCCAGCTGCGCGTCGACCGCACATCCCAGGTCGGCAAGGCGGTCGTGGACCCGGCACAGGTGGGCGTAGAGGGTGCCGCCGGGATGCGGGATGGTCTCGGCTCCACGCTGCCGCAGCCAGCGCCGCACCTCGGAATCCACGCTCATGGCCCGACCTTACGTAAGCCGCGTCCGGCCGGCGGCCCGTCAGCGAGGGCGGTTCGTCACACCGGCGCACCGAGCAGTTCGGTCGTCCGCTCCCACAGTCGGATGGCCAACTGGTCGTCCGTGGCCTGCCGGTGGACCGGCCCGTTCGGTCTGAGACGGTGGTAGTAGCCGCCGTTCACCGCCTCCGGATCAGGCATCGTGGCCAGGTGAACCAGCGGCTCGGCACCCTCAGCGAGGGTGGACAGACCACCCAGCAGGCGGTACCGGACCAGCGCAGCGACCAGCGGGGCCTCCCGGTTGATGTCGGTGGCGGCGATCACCCCCGGGTGGAACGCCATCGCGGTCAGCCCGCTGCCCCGGGTACGACGGGCCAACTCGCGGGTGAACAGGATGTTCTGCAGCTTCGTCATCCCGTACCGCAGCAGTTCGGACCGTTTGCCGGCACCTTCGAGATCGTCGAGATCGATGCTGCCGAACCGGTGGCCCTTGCTGGAGGTGGTGATGACGCGCGCCCGCCCGGCGGTGGTCATCCGGTCCAACAGGAGGTTGGTGAGCAGGAACGGGGCCAGGTAGTTGACCTGGAACATCAGATCATGCCCGTCCTCGGTACGGCTCCGCCTGGTCAGCACGACGCCGGCATTGTTGGCCAGCACGTCGATCCGGGGGTATCGACTCAGGAGGGTGTCGGCGAGCCGGCGTACGTCCGACAGCCGGGTGAAGTCGGCCACCAGCGGCTCGGCGCCCACCTGGCGCGCAACGACGGCGGTCTTCTCGGGCGACCGGCCCACCACCACCACGGACGCCCCCAGACACGCCAACCGGCGGGCGGCCTCGGCGCCGATACCCCCACTGGCCCCGGTGATCACGACGGTCTTGCCTGCCAAGATCCGGTCACCCATGGCATCCATCTCCCCGAATGGGACGATGGCCCATCGTAGAAAACCGGCAGCACGAACGCCACCGCCGGTGGTGGCCAGGCCGAGCAGGTGGTGCAGCGGGGCTGTGACGCCGGCGGTCAGCAGCGCATGGGCGGCGCTGCTAGGCTCCGCTCATGCCGGACATTGATCGTCCTGACATACCCCGGTGGCAACCGGCGGTGGGCTGCGGCAACGCGCACGGACGGCTTTCACCAGGGTCGGCGGGCGATAGCCGCGTACCGTGGCGCGGGTGACCCGCCCGTCGCTATGGGCACCATTCGAGATGACCTCGCCTGACTGCGAACGCGACCGCGCTCCGCAGTGCGCCAGCGGGCAGCGACCCGACTCTGAGACAGACGTGATCTGCGTGGCTGGGCTGCCAACCCTCGGCGGGGCGCCCGGCTGAACCAGCGAGTGGGGTATCGGTGGAGTTTCGGCTCTTGGGCCCGATCGAAGTGTGGGCGGCGGATCAACGGCTGGACCCGGGGCAGCCGCGCCAACGAGCAGTTCTGGCCGCACTGCTCGTCGACGCGGGACGGGTCGTTCCGGTAGACACTCTCATCGACCGCGTGTGGGGAGAGGGGCAGCCGGAGCACGCACGTCGAGTCCTGCATTCGCACATTTCCCGGGTCAGGCAGTTGCTGTCCCGGGCGGATACGACTCCTTCGACGTCCGTGCGGTTGGCCCGTGAGCCGGGTGGCTACCTGCTGGGCGTGGAAGCGGAAAGGATAGACGGGCATCGGTTTCGGTTGCTGCTTCAGTCGGCGCGTGACCGCCGAGGGTTCGACGACTTCGATCGCACTCGGCTGATCCGGGAGGCGTTGACGTTGTGGCGCGGGCAGCCGCTGGCCGGGGTACCCGGCGAATGGGCTGCCCAGGTACGCGCGGGGTGGAACGCGGAGCGTGTCGACGCCGTGGTGGAGTGGGCGCGTATCGAGCTGCGGCAGGGCAACCCGGACGAGGTTCTCGCCCAGTTGACCGGGCTGACCGCCGAACACCCGCTGGTCGAACCGCTGGTCGAGGTGTTCATGCGCGCCCTGCACGCCACCGGTCGAAGCGCTGACGCGTTGGACCGGTATGCCGGATTCCGCCGTCAGCTGGCCGAGGGGCTGGGCGTCGATCCGAGCCCGGGGCTGCAACAGCTCCACCTGTCGATCCTCAGGGGTGAGCCGCCCCAGTCCGTAACGGATGTCGTCTCCTCAATCTCCGCTCCTCGCCCGACCGGGGCCTCCGCATCCGCTGCCGGCTTCAGCATCATCGCCGGCGCCGACACCGCCGTGGCCCGGCGGCCACGTACGCTGCCACGGCAGGCACCTGACTTCACCGGCCGTTCCGAGATCATTGCTCGCATCGCCGCAGCGGTGCGCGCCGGGGACCAGCAATCCACGATGGTGCAGGTCATCGACGGCATGCCCGGCAGCGGCAAGACGACGTTGGCCGTGCAACTGGCGGTGATGCTCCAGGACGACTATCCGGATGGTCAACTCTTCATCGACCTGCATGGCCACAGCGCACGCGACCCGATGGACCCCCGGGCCGCACTGTCCGCACTACTGCAGCAGATGGAGGTCCCGCCGGACCGCTTGCCGGTGGACTTCGAGGGGCGGGTCGCCTACTGGCGTACCCTGCTGTCCGGCCGTCGTCTGGTGCTGGTGCTGGACAATGCCGGGAACTCGGCCCAGATCGCACCCCTGCTGCCGACGGCGCCTGGCTGCCTGACGTTGGTCACGAGCCGCCGGCGACTGGGACTCGACAGCGTACGACTCGAGCCGTTACCGCTGATGACCGCAGTGGAGGCGACCGAACTGCTCGCCCGCATCGCCGGCTCCGACCGGGTGGCCGCGGAGCCCGCAGCGGCATCCGAGGTCGTGAGCCGGTGTGGCCACCTCCCATTGGCCATCCGCCTGGCTGGGACACGGCTGGCGCACCGCCCGAACTGGCGGGTCAGCGACCTGGCCGCACGACTGAGAGGTGACGGGCCAACTCTTCCCGAGCTGACCGCGGAAACCCGCACCGTGGCGGCGGCCTTCGCGCTGTCGTGCGCGCAGCTGTCGCCGCCGGCACACCGGGTGTTCCGCCTGCTCAGCCTGCACACCGGTGCCGATTTCGATGCCTGTGCCGTTGCGGCACTGGTCGGGCTACCACTACCTCGAACGCAACACCTGCTGGACGAACTCGTCGACAGCTACCTCGTCGAAGAACCCACCGTCGGGCGATACCGACTGCACGACCTCGTACGCGAATACGCCTTCGAACTGTGCACCGCCACGGACACCGATGACGAGCGACACGCCGCCGTCGAGGGCCTGCTGGACTTCTATCTGCACGCAGCCGACGTTGCCCGCCGGTCCATCGAGTCGGTCAGGAGTCGCCGCTTCTTCGCGCCCGGTTCTCCCCGCCGCGCCGACCTCGTCGAGGAACTCGGTGCGCTACCACCCAGTTGGTGTGCCGTGGAGCGTAGGAACCTGGCCGCGGCCGTTGCGCTTGCGATGGACGCCGGTTGTTATCCCTATGTGTGGCGCCTGGCGCGCGTGTGCTGGCGCTACCTGTACCACGCCGGCAGCCTGGACGAGCTGATCGCCCTGCAGGAGCAGGCGCTGGCCGCCGCGAGGGAGCTTGACGACGACGAGGCGCTCACCGCGAGCTGCAACTATCTGGCCTCCGCCTATTTCCGCCAGGGGCGGACGCAGCGGTGCCTGGATTTTCTGGAGCTTGCGATCGCGGCGGGGCAGCGCCTCGGGAACAAGGCATGGCTCGCCGTTCTGCACGGCAACATGAGCATCGCCTACTTGAACGCCGGACGACATCCGGAGGCTGTCGAGCACGCGTTGCAGGCGCTGCGGAAGTTGCGTGACACGGTTGAACCGGACCCCGACGTTCCCCGTCTGCTCAGTGGGCTCGGGGAGATCTACGCGATCACCGGGCGATACGAAGAAGGACTCCTGCACCTACGACGTGCGCTGTTCCTCGCAGCGGAGAACGGTGACCAGGCGGTCGTGGCCAGCGTTCTCCGCAACATTGGTTCCATCCGCTCTCGTCAAGGCGCCCACAGGTACGCGAAGCGTCTCCTCACCGCATCGCTGCTGCTCTATCGGCGCCTCGAAACCGGGTGGGGCGAGGGCGAGGTGCTCAACGATCTCGCCTCCATCGAGCTCGCTCTGGGCAGGCCAGACCTGGCCACGCAGAGGTACCACGAGGTCATCCCCGCGCTGCGGGACAAGAGAAACCCGGGTATCGAATCCACCGCCCACAACGGGCTCGGACAGGCGGCGCTCGCATCCGGTGACGTGCACACAGCTCGTGAGCACTTCGAGTACGCCCTGGAGCTGGTGCGAGAGACCGGTCACCGTCGCGAGATCGCAATGTCCCTCGACGGCATCGCGCGCTGCCTGGTCGCCGCTGAGCCCCACCGCGCCCGGACGCTGTGGCAACGCGCCCTGAAACTCCTGATCGAGCTCGACATGCCCGAGCGCTTCGAGGTCGAGAAGCGGTTGGCCGAGGCGGAGCGTCGGCGGCCCACTGCTCGGTGATGAGCACGATCTCCCATGTCCGGCCGATGGGTTCGACGTCAACGATGAGGTCCATCGTCCGGTAGGCGCTGCCGTGTACGTGAAGGGCACAGCTCGGGAAGTTGTGGCGACCGCAGGACTTTCGCAAGGGTCCACAACATTCTCCCAACCGATACACCTCCGAGGCTTACTACATTGCTGGCTAAGGGACGTCTCGTAACTCGGTCGGTCGTCCATGGTGGATCATGTCGGGGTGCAGGTGATCTCGGCAGCCCGCCCGGAGTGGATCTTCCCGTTCACCGGGCTGCAGCCCGTCCAGTTCCGCCGGCTGGTCAAGTTGGTCGCTGAGCGGGGCGGTGACGCGATCGCTGATGGTCGGCCGGGGCGGCAGTGGTCGCTCGATCTGGCTGATCGGGTGCTGCTGGTGGCCGTGTACTGGCGGACGAACCTGACGATGCGGCAGATCGGTCCGCTGTTCGGGGTGTCGCACTCCGCCGCGCACAGGGTCATCGACACCCTCGGCCCGCTGCTCGCGTTGGCTCCGGTACGCCGACGTCGAGTTGACCAGATCGCCATCGTCGACGGCACCCTCGTCCCGACCCGCGACCACCGCCTCGCCGCACCGAGCAAGAACTACCGCTACTCGACGAACCTGCAGGTCGCCATCGACGCCCACACCCGTCTCGTCGTGGCCCTGGGCGACCCGCAGCCCGGCAACCGCAACGACACCATCGTCTACCGCACCTCCGGCATCGACGCCAAGCTCGCAGGTAGGCCGGTCATGGCCGACGGCGCCTACCGCGGCAACCCCGACGTGATCATTCCCTACCGCAAACCCACCGACGGCAGCGAGCTACCCGTCTGGAAGAAGGACCTGAACAAGCAGCACCGCACCGTCCGAGCGCAGGTCGAACACGCCCTGGCCCGGATGAAGACATTCAAGATCCTCCGTGACTACCGCCGCGCCGCCCACACATTGACCGACACCGCTTCCGGCATCGCCCACCTCCACAACATCATCCTGCTCGGCTGACACCAGCACCGTTGCCAGGCAACGCCTTCACCGAGTTACGAGACGTCCTTTAGTGATCGGTAGAACGCAATGCCGCGCACGATGAAGCCGGATCAGTCCAACTGGCCACGGCGGCACGTTTCCGGCGACAGCCTCCCGGTGGCGGCATCGATCGCGGAGTTCAATTAGCAGCGAAGGACATCGATGACCAGACGCTCGCGCCCCTCCGCGACGCCGAGCTTCACCCGCCCCCGCTCCATCTCGGCAAGGCGATGGCTGACGGGTGTTCCGTCCTCTGGAAAAGCCGCCCACCGCAGCGAGGTGACCTGGCCCAGCAGTCACGTCACCGTCGCCTTCCGCACCCCCGGCTGACAACCCCACCACTCCCGGTAACCCACCGGGGCCGCCTGCCCCACTCGCTGGGCAGGCGATCCAACCTCCCGAGTGAGGAGCATTTATGAGAAGAACGCTGCTGCGGGTTGGACTCGCTGCGCTGTTTGCCGTTGCGGTGCCCGGCCTGCTCGCCGCACCGGCCAGCGGCGTACCGGCTGCCGACGACCCGAGCCCGCAGTTACCCCTGGCCACCGACGTCGCCGACCGGTATCCGTCGAGCCCGTGTGACCCGAACGGCACCACCGCGTCTGACAGCACCATCGCCAGCCAACTCAACGGCCAACTGACCGGCAACATGGCGGGCGCGATGACCGCGTACCGCGTCTCCTGCGCCCGTATGGTCATCGAGACGGTCCGCGACCGCGACCTGGCCTCGCGCGCCGCGGTCATCGCCATCACGACCACGATCGTGGAAAGCACCATCCAGAACATCAATGTGGAGCTCGACCACGACAGCCTCGGCCTCTTTCAGCAACGTGCTTCCTGGGGCACTGCGGCTCAACGCCTGAACCCCACCTGGGCCACCAATGCGTTCCTCGACAAGATGATTCGCGAGTATCCGAACAATTCGTGGATGACCGCGCAGATCGGGAACGTGTGCCAGGACGTACAGGGATCGCAGTTCCCGGAGCGTTACCAGCCGCAGGCCGCTGACGCACAACGCATCGTCGACGCGCTCTGGTCCGCGGCGGAGCCCGGTGGTCCGGCTGTGGTTCGCGCGGAGGGTGAGTACCACCTGTTCGGTGTCAGCCCGAGTGGTCAGCTCAGCCAGAACACCTGGCGACCCGGCGGCTGGCTGGGTTGGGAATCCCTCGGCGGGACGGTGGCCGGTACCCCGGCGGTCACCTACCACGACGGGCAGTACGACGTCTTCGCCCGCAGCCCCCGAGGCGTCGTCTACCAGAAAACCTGGCAAGGCACCTGGAGCGACTGGAAAAGCATCGGCGGCATCATCCAAG
>NZ_JAGPXQ010000015.1:0-127855 GCF_018070435.1 Micromonospora sp. C51
CGGCCTGGACGAGGTCGCCCACGAACTCAACACCCGACCCCGCGAAACGCTGGACTGGAACACCCCAGCCCAACGCCTCGCACAACTCATCACTCCCTAACGATTGCACTCACCCCTTGACCCCAAGAGATCGAAAACGCCGCCAACCTCATGATCAACGCACGACAGCGACGCACGACAGCGACGCCCGACAGCGGAGGGGGTGGGTCAGTGGGTGGGGGGGATTACGCGGAGGTGGCCGCGGCGGGAGGTGGGGGACGCGGCGGGGGGTGCGGAATGGTTCTGGTCGTCCTGGGGCGGACGGGGAGCGGGGCGGGCGGCCTCGCGGACCGCCTCGGCCAACGCCACCAGGTCGTCCGTGGTGGGCGGCGGCGGCTCGAACTCGCCCTCGTGCCGGACCACCTCCCAACCGCGCGGAGCGGTCAGGCTGCGGGCGTGCGGCTCACAGAGGTCGTACGTGTGCGGCTCGGCGAAGGCGGCCAGCGGGCCCACCACGGCGGTCGACTCGTTGTAGACATAGGTCAGCGTGGCGACCGCTTGCCGGGGGCAGCCGTTGCGGGAGCAGCGCCGTGGTGACCTCACCGGCGCAGGGTATCTCCATTACCGGCTCCGGCGCACCGCTTCGCGTTACGACACGCCCGTCTTGGTGATCACATTTCTCGTCCGTGGCCGCAACGCGCCACACGTTCGGTGCTGACGCGGCCAGCAGCGGGCTGGAAGCTACTCTTTGGCTCATGACGAGCCCGGAGAACCGCCGCCCCGGCACCGGCCGGCGGGCGCACCGCGACCGGCACGGCCGCGGTCTGCGTGGGCGGCTGGTGCCGGCCACCGTGCCGCTGGCACGGACCAAGGCGGAGATCTTCGATGATCTCGTGCTGGACACCGTCGAGACGCTGGAGCGACGGTTCGCCAAGGAACTGGCCGGGGTGGAGTTCGCCGTCGAGGACGTTCCGCCCGACCTGAACGTCTACGACTCCGACGTGTTGGAGGACGGCGAGGTGCCGCTGGCCCGGCTGCTGCCCGGCCGACCCGGCCGCCAGGAGGTCCCGCCCCGGATCGTGCTGTACCGGCGACCGCTGGAGTTCCGGGCGTTGGACCGGGAGGATCTCGCCGACCTGGTCCACGACGTCATCATCGAACAGGTGGCGAACCTGCTCGGCGTCGACCCGGACGAATTGGCCTGATCGCGGCCGGAGCGCCGGCCGGTCCTTCAGCACGGCCCGCCCACCGGAATCTCCGCCGGGCCGATCCGCCGCTGAGATCCGCGCGCCGGGCCGGGCCGCCGCGCCGGGTGGGACGGCCTCCCAACCGCCCCGCCCCACGTCGACTCAGGCCGCCCGGCGCTTGAGCTTGCGCCGCTCCCTTTCGGAGAGCCCACCCCAGATCCCGAACCGCTCGTCGTGGCCGAGAGCGTATTCGAGGCACTCCGTCTTGACCTCGCACCGCGAGCAGATGCGCTTCGCCTCGCGGGTCGAGCCGCCCTTCTCGGGGAAGAACGCCTCCGGGTCGGTCTGCGAGCACAGGGCCCGCTCCTGCCACTCCGGCGCGTTTCCGAGCAGGTCGGCCGCCTCGAGCTGGCCGTCCATTCAGTTGCCTCCTTGTCGCGCACCGGCGTCGTCGCCGCTGCAACCCCCCACGCGAAAGGCGTGCTTTTGTCCGTCCGGTCCGGTTATCGTGCGTTCCGTGCGAACAACCCCATTCAAATTACACGCGTGTAATGCGTGCGCCGTCAAGCCAAACTTGATAATGGAGTCATCCTCCCGACACGCGTCCCGGACGGCCGTCCGTACCACCCGGTCTCGCCCTGCCCTATCGATTCAGACCCCGGCCGAGTAACGCCCTCCCCGGCGAGTTGCCCGAGTTTTCTCCCGTGGCGCACCGGGCGCCGCCGGAGCGACAGGCCTTCGCGTCCACGCCGAGGAGGCCGCCATCAAGATCCGTTGATCTTGACGCGCAAGATTATCCCGACTTCGCCAACCCTGCCCGCCGAGCGGGTGAACGACTACCGCGTCCCGTCCACAATGTGGACGGGACGCGGTAGTCGGAGGGGCTCCGGTGGTCAGTCGGTCGACGCGTTCAAGCTCGTCGGCAAGGCGAATTCGGCGACCACGCCACCGGTCACGGTGACCGATCCGACGGGCGTTTCGCTGTCCCACCAAACGGTATAGACGCCCGCCGGGAGGTCCGGGTAGACGGCACTGTGAAAGGTGCCGTCCCGGACCCGCCGCTCGCGTACGGCAGAGTGCGTACGCCGATCACCGTCCTGATCGGCACGGCTCACCTCGATCTCGCGACCAAGCAGTTGCCGTCCGGTGTAGATGATCAGGGCACCGGTGTCGCCGCCCAGGTCGAGGACGACCGTACCGGTTCCCGAGGGGCCGTACGTGTGGGCATGCTCGTGTCCGCTCATCTGCCTCACCTTCGACTCAGGACTCCGCCGACGGGTTGTTGAACCCGTCGTAGGGCGTACCGAGGAACGGGAACTTACGCAGGAACGGCGCGGTAACGTCCGCCGCGCTGAGCCCCGGCGTCACCGCTCCGGCCGCCTCGTCCGGCTGGAACTTGCGGTCCACCAACGGCACCGTCAGCCCCGCGATGGCACGCAGCGCGATGGTCACCACGTCGTCGGTCACCCGCCGGCCGTTCGGGAAGCCCGCGAGATCGCCGCCGAGCACACCGAAACGGTTGGGCCGACGGGCCGGCGGGATCGCCGTGTTCAGCCGGAGCATGTCCGCCTGGACGTCCCCGGTGGTGTTGGTGAAGCCGTCGATCAGGCCCTCCGGGATGCCGGTGAGCAGAATGGCGACCAGGTCTGCGCGGGCCTTCTTCGACCTGTTCAGTTTGTCCAGGTTGGGGAAGACATCGGGGTAGAGCACCGGCAGCAGGGCGGCCAGTTCCGGCCGCTCGACGAACTCGGCGAACCGCTTGTCCTCCGCCGGGGGCAGGGTGTTCCACAGATCCTTCTGCGCCATCGGCACGATGACCTCGTTGAACAACGGGTTACCCAGTCTGGACACCTGCGTGAACGGTCCGGCGTTGGTATCGGCCGCCACCCGGTCGCCGAGCACTCGCACCTGCCGACGGGAGGCCGCGGTCCACACCCCGATGACCGAGGCGGGTTCCTGCCAGTGGTACCGGTCGGCGCGGCGCCGCAGCCGCTCCACCGGCACCTGCAACGCGATGCTGTGCACGTTCAACCGGTCGGTGGCGTTGACCGGCTCACCGGCCTCCTTGAAGATCTTCTTACCGGCGACGTGCAACTGCTGGAACGGCCGCAGCGTACCGAGGTCGAAGATCGCGCCCAGGTCCACGAAGAAGCCGTCGGCACGCTGACCGGCGAAAACCCTCTCGCCGGTGGAGATCTTGAAGGTCGCCTGGCGGACCAGATCCCCGTAGTCCGGTGTGGACAGCGGGCCCACGTTGCACGGCGGGCAGGGCAGCTTGCGGGCCAGCCGCTGCTCCCGGCCGCCGACGATCCGGGTCAGGCTGTAGAACTGCCGGCGGTTCCAGTTCTCACTGTCCAGCGCGTCGATTGGCCCGGTGTTGTAGAGAAAGCTGTTCGGATTGGTGATCTCGGTGGTGAATTCGAAGCGGTAGGTGACGTCCGGCTGTCCGTCACCGTCATTGTCGATGTGGATCTCGTACCGCACGTCGTCGCCGAACTCGAAGAAGTTGGGGCCGCCCGAGGGCAACTGCAACGGCACGTAGTTGGCGATCAGCGTCACCGTGTCCGGCCGGTCCGGGGTGACGAACGCGTACAGGTCGGATGAATCGGCAACCGGATCCTTGGCGATCTCCGGCGCCTCGCGATGTGAAGACATGACGAACCCACCTCACTGGGCGAAAGAGTCAATCGGGTTGGCCGGCCGGGGCATCGAGGTCCGGGCCGGGAGTGCCGGACCTGCCGGCTGCGTCGGACGGCGGAACGCTCAGCGCCGACGGCGGGACCGGACGTGCCGCGCGGAAGGCCCGCATCCGCGCACTGTGACACCGCGCGGGGCGATACCCCCGGCGACGGCGGGCGGGGTGGTCGCTGTGGCGGCGCAGGCTCGGGTGTGCACGGGCTCAGCGCCGGGCCGCGGCGCGACGCAGCCGATCCGCCAGGCCACGGTCACGAACCTCGATGCGGGACTGGCCGACGAAGACGTCCATGGTGCCGGACCGGGCGTCACGCAGATGTACGACGATCGTCTCGTCGGGGCCGGCAGCCGTCTTGTCGTCGCCGTCACCGGCCAGGGAAAGCCCCGGCACCGCGAGCGCGGCGGCGCCGAGGGTGGCACTGGCCGCGGCGGTGATTGTCTGCCGGCGGGTCAGTTTCGGCCAACGCCGCTTCCGCTTCTCAGTGATCATGACCAACCTTTCCGGCGGCGGCGCGCAGGCGCCCGCGGTGACGGACGGGGGTCACGACAGACCGCGCCGGGCCCCCGGGAGGGGTGCCGGCGGCGGTCCTCGCCGTGCCGCCGCCGGCATCGACAGGTACGTCCGGCGGCGGGCGAAGGTTCGACGCTAGGCCGTGAGGTGACCGTACGCAGTCGTACGCCTACGCGCCGGTCGACCGGCCGCCGCCGCAATGGCCCGCAACTGCTCCTCGGTACGCGCCGATCCGTTGCCGGACCCGGCCATCCGCGAGATCGTCTCCTCCATCAGCGTGCCGCCCAGATCGTTGCAGCCACTCCGCAGCAGCTCCGCGGTGCCGGCGTCGCCCAGCTTCACCCAGGAGCACTGGATGTTGTCGATCCGGCCGTGCAGCAGCACCCGCGCCATCGCGTGCACCACCCGGTTCTCCCGCCACGTCGGCCCGGGCCGGGCGATACCGGCGAGGTAGATCGGGGCGTTTGTGTGCACGAACGGCAGCGCCACGAACTCGGTGAACCCGCCGGTGCGGTCCTGCACCCCGGCCAGCACCCGGAAGTGCGCCAGCCAGTGCGCGGGATGGTCGACGTGGCCGTACATCATTGTGGAGCTGGACCGGATGCCCAGCTCGTGAGCCGTGCTGACCACCTCGACCCAGGCGGCGGTCGGCAACTTGCCCTTGGTGAGCACCCAGCGCACCTCGTCGTCGAGGATCTCCGCCGCGGTGCCCGGGATGGTGTCCAGTCCCGCCTCGCGCAGCCCGGCCAGCCATTCCCGCACGGACACACCGGCCTTGGCGGCGGCGGTGACGATCTCCATCGGTGAGAAGGCGTGCACGTGCATCTGCGGCACCCGAGCCTTGATCGCCCGGACCAGGTCGGCGTAGATCGTCACCGGCAGCTTCGGGTCGATGCCGCCCTGGAGGCAGACCTCGCCGGCACCGGCCGCCCACGCCTCCTGCGCCCGGTCCGCGACCTGCTCCACCGAGAGCCGGTACGCGTCGGCGTCCCGTTCCCGCTGGGCGAAGGCGCAGAACCGGCAGCCCACGTAGCAGACGTTCGAGAAGTTGATGTTGCGGTTGACCACGTAGGTGACGTCGTCCCCCACGGCGGAACGGCGCAGCTCGTCGGCGGTGCGGCACAGCTCGTCCAGGGCCGGCCCGTCCGCGCCGAACAGCGCCAGCGCGGCGTCGGTGTGCCGGGGCTCCAGCAGCGCCGCCGGGTCGTCCGCGGCCAACCGCAACCCGGCCCGCAGGTCGGCGTCGCCGGAACCGGCAGTGGCCGGCCGGCCGGCACCGCCACGGTGCACGGCCTCGGGTGGCGGGCCATCGTCGGCGCCCGCTCGTGCCGGCGGCACGGCCGCCTTCGCGGCGACCTCCGCCCAGTCGCCGTAGACGTGGTCGAAGTCGCCTCGGCGGTCGTCCGTACGCCCCGCGGTGTCGATGGTGGCGTGCAGGTCGGTACGCCCGCCGAAGGTCTCGTCGGGCTCCTGCCACGGCCGGCCCACCGGGTGGGCCGCTTCGACCGCCAGCCCGGTCGTCGGGTCGGCGAGCGCGGTCACGTGCGGCAGCAGCCGGGCGTCCAGCCACGGCTCGCCGGCCTGGACGTACTCCGGGTAGACGGTCAACCGTTCCCGGAGCGTGAAGCCGGCCGCCGCGGTACGGGCCGCCAGTTCGTCGAGCTGCGGCCAGGGCCGCTCCGGGTTGACGTGGTCCGGGGTCACCGGTGACACGCCGCCCCAGTCGTCGATACCCGCCCGCAGCAGCAGGTCGTACTCGCCGGCGATGAGGTTCGGTGGGGCCTGGATGCGGGCCTTCGGGCCCAGCAGCACCCGGGCCACCGCCACGGTGGCCGCGAGGTCATGCAGTTCGGCGTCGGGCATGCCGCGCATCGCGGTGTCCGGCTTCGCCCGGAAGTTCTGCACGATCACCTCCTGGAGGTGGCCGTACTCGCGGTGGGTACGCCGGATCGCGAAGATCGCGTCGACCCGTTCGGCGAGGGTCTCGCCGATGCCGATCAGGATGCCGGTGGTGAACGGAACGCCGACCCGCCCGGCGTCGTCGAGCACCCGCAACCGCACCGCCGGTTCCTTGTCCGGTGAGCCGTAGTGCGGACCGGCGGGCTCGGACCACAGCCGGGTGGCCGTGGTCTCCAGCATCATCCCCATGCTCGGCGCCACCGGCTTCAGCCGTTGCAGCTCCGCCCAGGAGAGCACGCCCGGGTTCAGGTGCGGCAGCAGGCCGGTTTCCTCCAGCACCGCCACCGCGCAGGCCCGTACGTAATCCAGAGTGGACCCGTAGCCGCGTTCGTCCAGCCACTGTCGGGCGGCCGGCCAGCGCTCCTCCGGTCGGTCACCGAGGGTGAACAGGGCCTCCTTGCAGCCCTGTGCCGCACCGGCCCGGGCGATGGCCAGCACCTCGTCGCGGTCGAGGAAGGCCGCCGGCAGCCGGTGCGGCACCGTGGCGAACGTGCAGTAGTGGCAGCGGTCCCGGCAGAGCCGGGTCAGCGGAATGAAGACCTTCTTCGAGTACGTCACCACGTCGGGCCGACCGGCGTCCCGCAGACCCGCGTCACGGATCGCACCGGCGATGCCGAGCAGTTCCTCCAGGGCCGTGCCCCGGGCGGTCAGCAGGGTCGACGCCTCGTCGACGTCGAGCGCCCGCCCGGTGGCGGCGCGACGCAGTGCCCGTCGTACGCCCCCGTCACCCGGCCCGGGCTCGCTCTGATCAACCATCTGCTCAGCCTATGCGCTGCGGCCCGGTCCGGCCCCGGCCCGTGGGCAACCGCACGTGGCCCCGAGGTCAGCGGGGCCTGGCGCGGCCCGATCCCCGCGGTCGCTCAACCGGCCTGGTCGCCCGGGTCGATCCGCTGGGTGCGGTCGGCCTCCCCATCACCCGGCCGGGGAACCGACGGACCGGCGTCACCGTCGCCCGGCCGCGGAATCGCCTGGGTCGGCTCGGTGCCCTGATGCGGGATCGCCTGGGTCGGCTCCGCGCCCGGGCGCGGGGAGTTTCCGGCCGGGTCGCCCTGGCGCGGCACGCCCCCGGCCGGATCGCCCTGGCGCGGGATGCTCTGCGTCGGGTCGGCGGAGGCCGGCTGCCCGAACGGCGGTGCGGCCGGCGAGGGCGGCGCCGCCGACTGCGGTGGCACCGCCGGCTGACCGTGCGGCGGCCAGGTGTGCGGGGACTCCGGCGGCCCTCCGGCGGAGGGTGCCTGGCCAGCCATTGGCCAGCCCGGATGGCCGGAGCCGGGGTAGCCGGCCGGATAGCCGGCAGGCCGTTCGGCACCCGGCCAACCACCCGACTGACCGGGCGGCGTCCAGCCGCCGCCCTGGTGACCGGGCTGTCCACCGAACTGACCCGGGCCGCCGGGCTGCGGCCAGCCCTGCTGCGGCGTGCCGTACAGGCCGGGCTCGGGCTTGGGCCGGGGCACGTGGTAGAGCCGCTGCCACACACTCCACACCACGTACGCGGCCGCCGCGAACAAGGCCACCCAGGCGACCCGGGTGAGCAGGCCGGTCATCGCGTCGAAGAGCTGCGCTTCGGCCAGCCGACCGACCACCCAGATCAGCAGGGTCAGACCGCCAAGCACGGCACTGACCGCGTACTCGATCAGCGCCACCTGCGTGATCAGTTTCGCCCGGCCGACGGTCGGGGCGAGGTGCGTGGCCAGCAGTACCGCCAGCACCGGCAGGACGACCGCCTCGACGCCGATGAAGGCGAAGAACGAGCTGGCCGCCCGGCCGGTCACCGTGCTGTAGGCGCCCTGTGGGGTGAGCAGCCGGATCAGCCCCACGAAGAGGAAGACGGCGTTCGCGCCCAGGAGCACGAGGGCGACGAGTTCACGCAGCGGCCCGGTCACCTGGCGGGCCGGGGTCGGTTCGGTGGGCGGGGGCTCGGCGGGGCTGGTCACGAACTCTCCCTGGGGGCGAAAGCGGACAGATGCCGACGTGAGCCTAGTCTCCCGGGGCAGTCGCCTGCCGGAGGCGTCACGTAGGCGAGGATGGGCGGATGCGCATCGTGGTTCTGACCGGCGGAATCGGCGGTGCCCGGTTCCTGCTGGGGGTGCGGGCGTACGCCCGCGAGGTGGGTGCCGAGGTGACCGCGGTGGTCAACGTCGGCGACGACCTACGGCTGCACGGGCTGCGGATCTGCCCGGACCTGGACAGCGTGCTGTACACCCTCGGCGGCGGTGCCGACCCGCAGCGGGGTTGGGGCCGCGTCGACGAGAGCTGGACGGTCAAGGACGAGCTGGCGGCGTACGGTGCCGAGCCGAGCTGGTTCGGGCTGGGGGACCGGGACATCGCCACCCACCTGGTCCGTACCACCATGCTCGACGCCGGCTATCCGCTGCATCAGGTCACCGAGGCGCTGGCGGCGCGCTGGCAGCCCGGCGTACGGCTGCTGCCGGCGACCGACGACCGCCTGGAGACACACGCGGTCGTCGACGTCGACGGTGGCCAGCGGGCGATCCACTTCCAGGAGTGGTGGGTGCGGCACCGGGC
This sequence comes from Micromonospora sp. C51, assembly GCF_018070435.1. Lineage (NCBI taxonomy): Bacteria > Bacillati > Actinomycetota > Actinomycetes > Micromonosporales > Micromonosporaceae > Micromonospora > Micromonospora sp. C51. The sequence continues at coordinate 8,857 of NZ_JAGPXQ010000015.1, forward strand.
GCAGATCCCGACTCACCGGTTCGTCTTCGTGGGGGCGGAGTCGGCGAAGCCGGCACCCGGCGTGACCGAGGCGATCGCCGGGGCCGACGTGGTGCTCGTGGCGCCGAGCAACCCGGTGGTCAGTATCGCGCCGATCCTGGCCGTACCGGGCCTGCGCGAGGCGGTGGCGGGCGCTTCCGCCCCGGTGGTGGGCGTGTCGCCGATCATCGGTGGCGCGCCGGTACGCGGCATGGCCGACCGCTGCCTGGCGGTCGTCGGCGTGGAGTGCACCGCTGGCGGCGTCGGCGGGCTGTACGGCGGCCGGGCCAGCGGCGGGCTGCTCGACGGTTGGTTGGTGGCCGAGGAGGATGCCGCAACGGTGGTGCCGGACGTGACGGTACGCGCGGTGCCGCTGAGGATGACCGACGAGGCGGCGACGGCGGCGATGGTCCGCGCCGCGGTGGAGTTGACGTGAGACTGGAGATCCTGCCGGTGCCCGGCATCGGGCACGTGACCGAGGGTGACGACCTGGCGGTCCTGATCGGAAGCGCGGCGCCCTGGCTGCGCGACGGGGACGTGCTGGTGGTGACCAGCAAGATCATCTCGAAGGCCGAGGGGCGGCTGGTGGACGTACCCGCCGACGGCCCGGACCGGCAGGCCGTCCGGGACGACGTACTGGCGGCGGAGACGGTACGGGTGGTGGCATCGCGCGGCCCGACCCGGATCGTGCAGACCCGCCACGGCTTCGTGATGGCCGCCGCCGGGATCGACGCGTCCAACGTCGACAAGACCCGGCTGGTGCTGCTGCCCGAGGACCCGGACGCCTCGGCCCGCGCACTCCGCGCCGGCCTGCGCGCCCGGTACGGCGTGGACGTCGCGGTCGTGGTCAGCGACACCATGGGTCGTCCCTGGCGCAACGGGCTGACCGATGTGGCTCTCGGCGTCGCCGGAATGGACGCCATCCGCGACCACCGGGGCGAGGTCGACCCGTACGGCAACGAGCTGGTGCTGACGCAGATGGCGGTGATCGACGAGCTGGCCGCGGCGGGCGAGCTGATCAAGGGCAAGTGTGATCAGATGCCGGTCGCGGTCATCCGCGGTTATCTGACGCCGCCGCTGTCAGGTGACGGGGAGGGTGCCCGGGTGCTGGTCCGGGACGCCTCGATGGACCTGTTCTCGCTCGGCACCGCCGAGGCGAAGGCGGCCGGGTTGACGGCCGCCGCCACCCTGCCGGACCAGCCGGGCGACGCCGCACCCGATGCGGCAACTGTCGAGCGGGCGATCGCCTCGGTCGCCGATGTGATCGCGCCCGGCACGGTCTTCACCCAGGTCACCGACGATGAGGTACGCGCTGCGCTGATCCCCATCGTGCCGGGTTGGCCGGCCCACGCGACCGGCCTGGTGCTCTGTTCCCCACCCACCCCCGTAGGCCCGTTCCAACTGGTCCGCTTCGGCACCGACGTACAACGCCTGCGCACCGCCCTCGCGGCGGCAAACGTCCCCACTCAACTCCTCCCCCCACCCAACGGCACCGCCGCCGCCACCACCCTCGCCCTCTAACAGTCCGCCCTCGCGGGTGGGCGAGGTCAGGGGTTGAGGACGGCGCGGCCTAGGGGGGTGAGGGTGTGTAGGACGGTGTTGCGGTCGCGGTGGCTGACCAGGAGGCCCGCGTTCCGCAGCACGGTGGTGTGCTGGCTGGCGGCAGCCGCCGAGATGTGCAGCCGACGGGCCAGCTCGCCGGTGGTGCAGCCGTCGTCACTGGCGGCGAGGACCGCCGCGCGGGTACGACCGAGCAACGCGGCAAGCGCCTCCCGGCCGGTGTCGCCCGCCCCGACCGCGTCCGCGGTCAACCCGCCCAGCTTGTCGACCGGGTAGACCAGCACCGGCGGTAGTTCCGGGTCGAGCAGCGCGACGGGCGTGTTCGCACAGAAGAACGACGGCACCAGCAGCAGCCCTCGCCCCTCCAGGTGCAGTTCCCGGCTCCGCGGATAGGCGGGGATCTCCAGCACCCCCGACTCCCAGCGCAGGCCCGGCCGCAGCGTGGTCAGCAGCCCTTCGACACCGCCGTCGAGCATGGCCCGCGCCCGGCGTGCGCGGTCGGCCTCCACCGCCCCCTGGACCCGCGTCCAGTACGGGCCGAGGGCAAGCTCGCGGTAGCGGCCCATCGTCTCCGTCAGGTGGGTCAGGGCCTCCGGCTCACCCCGGGCGATGGCGGCGACACCGGCGGGCAGGTTCCGGTTGCTGTTGGCGAGCAGCGTCAGGTCGCGTTGCAGCAACGCCACGGGGGTACGCCGCAACGCCTCCATCCCCGCCTCGAATCCGCGCACGCTCTCGTACGGGGTGAGGAAATCCGGAAAGTAGCCGCGCGGCGGGCTCAACGTCGACAGTAACCGCAGCGCCTCGGCATCCACCTGTCGACGCAACCCCCGGGAGACCTCGCGGCGCCAGCCGGCGAGCAACGGGTCACGGCTGCGCCCAGGCAGCAGGTGCAGGCTCAGCACCACTTCCCAGACCGGATCGGCCGCCGGAGCCACCCGGGTCCGGAGGATGTCCTCGCCGGAGAAATGGATCTTCAGCATGGGTACTCCCATCGCCCGGCGAAGGGGGCACCCGGCGACCTTCGAACTCTACCCGGCCACGTCAGCCTCGGGCAGTTAAGCCTCAGCTAAAAGACCTCGACGCCCGTCACATGAATCCGCCATGCTTCCCGTGCCACAGGGGGCGACGCACGTTGAACGTGCCCACCCCGCTGGGCGCCCGAGATCGGGCGGCCCCCTACGAGGGTCTGCGGCTCAGGTTCCGCAGGGGGTGCCGCCCGATCTCCCTGGCCCGGCTACGGCAAACCCCGGCTCCCACACACCGCACCGACGTCTCCACCAGCACGCCGTACGCTGGCACGGACGAGAGGAGCGGCCGTTGTCGACGCCCCGAATGGTGGCCGAATCCCCGCGCGGCGACGCGGACGACTGGACGGCGCTGCACGCCGACGCGGTGGCGGCGCTCAGCGGCTGGACGCCGACCAGCCCGGACGCGGCGGTAGCCCGGGCCCGCACCCTCGGCCTGCTCGACACCGGGCCGATCGCGATGGCCCGCGAGCACCGGGCCGGTCACGTCACCGCGAGCGCGTTGGTGTTCGACGCGACCGGCACCCAGGTGCTGCTCTGCCTGCACGGAAAGTTCCACAAGTGGGTGCAGTTGGGCGGGCACTGCGAGCCCGGCGACCGGACGCTGGCCGACGCGGCGTTGCGGGAGGCCACCGAGGAGTCGGGCGTCACCGGTCTGCGGATCGATCCGACGCCGATCGACGTGGACGTGCACCCGGTGGCCTGCCAGGGCGGTTCGCTGCACCACGACGTGCGCTTCGCCGTGTTCGCCCCGGCGGGGGCGACGGAACGGGTCAGCGCGGAGTCCGAGGCGCTCGGCTGGTTCCCACCGGATCGCCTGCCGCATCCGCTGGCCGGCGGCACGGCCCGGCTCGTCACACCGGGCCTGGCAGCCTTCAGACGAGCTTGTCCTCACCCCGTCTCTTGAGCTCGTCCACGATCGACTTCACATCCTGAGCGCGGTCACGCGGGCAGACCAGCAACGCGTCCTCGGTGTCGACCACGATCAGGTCCCGTACGCCGACGGCGGCCACCAGCCGGCCGGCCTGCGGCGCCACCACCATGCCGCTGCTGTCGTGCAGCAGCACCTCGGACTTGGCGTCGCCGGTGAGCACCACGTTGCCGTCGGTGTCCGCCGGCAGCACCTCGCCGAGGGTATGGAAGTCACCCACGTCGTTCCACCGGAAGTCACCCGGTACGGTCGCCACCCGGCCGGCCGTGGCAGCGCCCTCCATCACCGCGTAGTCCACCGAGATCTTCGTCAGCGTGGGCCAGACCGCCCCGAGCACGTCGTCCTGTTGGTCTGTGCCCCACGCCGCCGCGATCGCGGTGACCCCGCTGTGCAGGTCGGGCTGCTGACGTGCCAGCTCGGCGAGGAACGCCGACACCCGCCAGACGAACATGCCGGCGTTCCAGAGGTAGTGGCCCGACCGCACGTACGTCTCGGCCACCTCCGCGCTCGGCTTCTCCTTGAACTCGACCACCGGGCGCATCGGGCCGCCATCGACGGGCTCACCGGTCCGCAGGTATCCGTAGCCGGTCTCCGGCCGGGTCGGGGTGATCCCGACCGTCATCAGCAGCCCCTGCTCCGCACCCCGAACCGCCTCCCGGACGGTGTCCACCCAACGCTGTGGGTCGCCGATCAGGTGGTCGGCGGCGAAGGATCCCATGACGGCGTCCGGATCGCGTACGGCGATCACCGCAGCGGCCAGCGCGATGGCGGCGCAGGAGTCCCGTGGCGACGGTTCGACCAGAATGTTCTCCTCTGGGAGACCGGTCAGTTGGCGGGCCACGGCCGCAGCGTGCGCGGCCCCGGTGACCACCATGGTGCGTTCGGGGGTGGTCAGCGGCCCCAGCCGGTCGACCGTCGCCTGGAGCAGCGACGCGGGCGTACCCGTGAACGGGTGGAGAAATTTGGGATGGCCAGCGCGGGACAGCGGCCACAACCTTGTGCCGCTGCCACCGGCCGGAATGACGACATAGATCACCAGGACATCATGCCCGAACCACCCGGACCGGGCCCCTCGGTTGCCGGCCTCAGGCCCGCGCCCTGGTCCAGGCCGCGATGTGCACCTCGGCGCTGGACCCCCAGGTGAACTCCTTCGCCCGGTCGAAGCCGGCCTTGGCCAGCGACAGCCGGCGCGGCTCGTCGTCGAGCAGCGCGGCCAGGTCCGTGGCGATCTGGTCCGGATCCTCGCTGGTGTACGCGACCGCGTCGCCACCGACCTCGGGCAGCGACAGTCTGGGGGTGGTGAGCACCGGAGCCGCGCACGCCATCGCCTCCAGGATGGGCAACCCGAACCCCTCGCCGTAGGAGGGGTACGCGGCGACCAGGGCCCCGCCGAGGAAGCCTGGCAGGTCGCCGTAGCGCAGGTAGCCGGGACGCAGCAGTCGCAGATGTGAGGGCACTTCGGCCACCGCGCGGTCGATGTCGTCGTCGTGCCCCTGCCCGCCGGCTACCACCAGCGCGGGCGGGTCCTGCCGGTCGGCGACCGCCCGGACCCAGCCACGGATGAGGTTCGGCACGTTCTTGCGGGGCTCCTTGGCGCCGAGGAATGCCACGTAACTGCCGCCACCGAGCCCCAGGCGAGCACGGACCCTGGCCTTCTCCTCGTCGCCGGGCGCGTGGAAGGCGTCATGGTCCACGCCGTGGTAGGCCACGTCGATCCGGGTCGGGTCGGCGTCCAGCAGCCGGATCAACTCGTCGCGGGTGGCTTTGCTCGGCACGATCACCCGGTCCGCTCGCCGCAGTGAGGTCTTGATGGCGCTGCGGAAGAACGTCCGGCGGGACTTGTCGTAGTGCTCAGGCTCGGTGAAGAACGTCGCATCGTGCACCGTCACGGTCACCGGACAGCCGGCCCGCAGCGGGCAGGTGTAGAAGGGCGAGTGCAGCACCTCAGCACCGACCTGTTGGGCGAGCAGCGGCAGACCGGTCTGCTCCCAGGCGAGCCGGGCCGGCCGGTGCGCGACCGCCGCCGGCGCCGGGATGATCTCCGCGCTGGGCAGCTTCCGGCGGTAGCGATCCAGATCGGTGCGGAGGCTGACCACCACCAGGTCCACCGCCGATCCGCACACCTTGCCGAGGGCGCCGAGCAGGCCATCGACGTATCTACCGACGCCGCCGCGATCGGCGGGAACACTCGTGGCGTCGATGAGCACGCGGGGCGGGCGGCCGGCGGTCACGGGGCGACTCCTTGCGGTGGCGGGACTGTGGGGAACGACACTCCGGCAAGCCTACGCCGGAGCCGGGCACGGACGCTGACTGCGACCCGACGGTACGCCGACTTGTCGCTGCCATCGAGTACGGCCGCCGGGCGCGTATCGTTCGCGCCGATGGCCGACAACATTGCCCGGGTCTTCGCCGACGCGATCGCGACCGACCCGAACCGCCCATTGCTGACCTGGTACGACGACGCGTCCGGCGAGCGCACCGAGCTTTCCGGAGCGACACTGGCGAACTGGGTGGCCAAGACCGCCAACCTGCTCGTCGACGAACTGGCTCTCGGGCCGGGCGGCACCGCCGCGGTGCTGCTGCCGCCGCACTGGCAGAGCGCCGCCGTACTGCTCGGCTGCTGGTCGGCCGGGTTGACGGTGCAGCCGGCCGGATCGCCGGACGCCGAGCCGCCGGGCGAGGTGGACGTGCTTTTCGCCGCCATCGACCGCGTCGCCGAGGCCGACGCCTGGTCGGCGGCCGACCGGTACGCGCTGGCGTTGCACCCGTTCGCGCTGCCGCTACGCGAGGTGCCGGCGGGCTTCGCCGACTATGTCACCGAGGTACGCGCGCACGGCGACCACTTCACGGCGTACCCCCCTGGGGGCCCGGACCACACCACGCTGCGTGCCCGGGCCGCCACCCGCGCCGCCGAACTCGGCATCTCCCCCGGCGACCGGCTCCTCGTGGACGTCGACCGATACCCGGACCCGCTCGACTGGCTGTTGGCCCCACTCAGCGCGGGTGCCACTCTGGTGCTCTGCGCCCACCCGGACCAGACCCGCCTGGCCGACCGCCAATCGACGGAACGCATCACCCACACCCTGCCCTGATCTGCCCGCTTGCCCTGCCCGGTCCCCCCGGCCCGGCTGCCCGGCCGGCTGCCCTGCCCTGTCCTGCCCGGCCCGCCCGGCCCTTGCGAGGACGCTCCGCGAGGCGAGCGATCGATCCACCGTGCCGACCCCTCACCCTCCGTGTTGTCTACCCTCCGTGGCTGCGCCAGCGCCGGGTGATGTACCCCCTCCCGCCCTTTGCTCTGCTTCAACCGACGCACAACTCGCTGAACTGCGACGACGCGGTGATGGTCCGGCACCATTCACGCTTCAGCCGCTACGGGGAGTAACTGTTGCGTGGGTTGAAGCAGAGCAAAGGGCGGGAGGGGTGTTGGTTGGGCGAGCTGCGGCAGCACGCTGAGTAAGGGCAGGTCCAGCTCAGATATGGCCCTCGACCGCTGAAGCTCGGCTCTGGCTACCAGCGCCGCAGCGCCGTACGCCCGACCCGACCCGACCCGACCCACAGCCACAGCCGGAGCCGGAGCCGGCTGGGCGGTCCTGCGGGCTCGGGGTCGAGGGTCGGCGTTCGGAGGCGGGTCAGGCGGTGGGGCGGTCCGGGGTGCGATGTTGGGCCAGGGTGGCGAAGGCGGCCAGGGAGTCGGGGTTGGCCAGAGCGCCCTTGGCGGCGGCCTGGTCAACCGGGGTGCCCGTGAGGATCTTCTTGACCGGCACCTCCAGCTTCTTCGCCGACAGGGTGCGTGGCACCGCGCGGACCTGGTGGATCTCGTCGGGTACGTGCCGGGGGGACAACGCGGTGCGCAGCTCGCGGCAGATCGTCCGACGCAACTCGTCGTCCAGCGTCACCCCCTCGGCGAGCACCACGAACAGCAGCAGCTCACCGGCGCCGCCCTCGTCGTCCTCCAGGTGCACCACCACCGAGTCGACGACCTCGTCCAGCCCCTCCACCACCGAGTAGAACTCGGCGGTGCCGAGCCGTACGCCGCCCCGGTTGAGGGTGGCATCGGAGCGGCCGGTGATGACGCACCCGCCCCGGGAGTTGATGGTGATCCAGTCCCCGTGCCGCCACACCCCGGGATAGACGTCGAAGTACGCCTCCCGGTAGCGGACCCCGTCCGGGTCGTTCCAGAAACCTACCGGCATGCTCGGCATCGGCTCGGTGATCACCAGCTCGCCCAGTTCCCCGATGACCGGGGTGCCGTCCGGAGAGCGGGCCTCCACCTTGGCGCCCAGCGCCCGGCAGGTGATCTCACCGGCGTGCACCGGCAGCAGCGGCACACCGCCGACGAAACCGGTGCAGACGTCGGTGCCACCGGACAGCGACTGGAGCTGAAGGTCGCTACCGACCGTGTCGTACACCCAGGTGAAGCCCTCGGCGGGCAGGGGCGCGCCGGTCGAGCCGAGGCCGCGCAGCGCGGAGAGGTCGGCGATCTCGCGCGGGACCAGCCCGGCCTTGCGGCAGGCCAGCAGGAACGGCGCGGAGGTGCCGAAGTACGTGGTGCCGGTCTGCTCGGCCAGCCGCCACATCTCGCCCAGGTCGGGGTGGCCGGGATTGCCGTCGAACAGCACGATCGCCGCGCCCACCGCCGGCCCGGAGACCAGGAAGTTCCACATCATCCAGCCGGTCGTGGTGAACCAGAAGAACCGGTCCGCCGGGCCGAGGTCGTGATGCAGGGCGAGCATCTTCAGGTGTTCCAGCAGGATGCCGCCGTGTCCGTGCACGATCGGCTTGGGCAGCCCGGTGGTGCCGGAGGAGTAGAGCACGTACAGCGGGTGGTCGAACGGCACCGGGGTGAAGGCCAGCGGTTCGTCGGTCTCAGCCGCCAGCTCCGCCCAGGCCAGTGCCCCGTCCGCCGGCGAACCGTCGGGGTCCAGGTAGGGAATCGAGACGGTGTGCCGCAGCGACGGCAACGCGGCCCGGATCGCGGCCACCTCGGCGCGCCGGTCCACCGGCTTGTCGCCGTAGCGGTAGCCGTCCACGGCAACCAGGATCTTCGGCTCGATCTGCTGCCACCGGTCGGTGACGCTGCGGGTGCCGAACTCCGGCGCGCAGGAGGAGAAGATGGCACCGAGACTGGCGGTGGCCAGCATCAGCACGTACGTCTCGGGGATGTTCGGTGCGTACGCGGCCACCCGGTCGCCGGTGGTGACGCCGAGCCGGCGCAGTCCGGCGGCGACCCGGCGGACCTGCCCGCGCAGCTGCCCGGCGGTGAGGGTGACCGGCGCCCGGGTCTGCCCGTGTGCCACGACCACCGGCTCGTCCTCGGCCCGACCCGGCATCCGCAGCACGTTCTCGGCGTAGTTGAGCGTGGCGCCGGGAAACCACCGGGTGCCCGGCATGTTCCGGTCGGTCAGGGTGGCGGTCGGCGGGGTGTGCGCGACGACGCCGAAATGGTCCCAGATCGAGTGCCAGAAGGCGTCCAGGTCGGTGACCGACCACCGCCACAGCGCGTCGTAGTCGGTGAACGTCAGCCCCCGGTGCTCGGCGAGCCAACGCAGGTAAGCCCCGATCCGGGACCGCTGGAGCACGTCCGCCGGTGGCGTCCACAGCACGTCCGTCACTGGTCCACTCCTCCCCTGGCCCGGCACGACGCTGTGCGGTGGGCCGTGGCGCCATCTTGCCCTACCTCGAAGCGCCATTCTCCGCACCCGCGCCCCACGGGCGCATGTGCCCGCCCCACACCCCCTGGACCTGACCAGTGTGGCCGAGACGCAGAAAGGGCTACCGGCGGCCGGAGGAGGTCAGGGTTCGCTGCGGGCCGCCTGGATGGCCTGGCGGCGGGCGAGTCGGTGGGCGCGACGGATCTCCGCCTCCCGCCAGCGACGCTCGTCCTCCGGCGTCTCCGGCAACACCGGACGCACCGGCCGGGGTGCCCCACCAACCTCGACCCCGACAAAGACGAGGTACGCGGTGGCCACCCGCACCGGCACCTCGTCGGCCGAGTCCCAGCGCTCGGCCATTACCCGTACGCCGACCTCCATCGAAGTCTGCCCGGTCCAGTTGACCTGGGCGTACGCGTGCACCAGATCACCCACCCGGACCGCCTCCGAAAAAACGATCTCGTCGATCGCGGCGGTCACCGCCGTACCGCCGCTGTGCCGCGCCGCCGCCGCTCCGGCCACGTCGTCGACGAACTTCATCAGCACCCCTCCGTGCACCGTTCCGTACAGGTTCACGTCCACTGCGGTCATGATCCGACTCAGGGTTACCCGGGAGTACGAGGTCGGCTTGCCCGGCAGGGCGGTGGCGGGGTGCTCGGTCATGTCGGAAACGGTACGGTGCGCGGATGCGACATCTGTGGAGCTTCCTCGCAGGGCTGGTGGTGGTGCCGGTCACCTGGGTGCTGATCACCCTCGGTCAGGACGGGTCGGCCGACACCGTCAACCGGTGGGTGGAAATCGGCACCTCCAACACGGCCAACCTCATCGAACCGGCCGTGTACCTCGCTGTCGGCGGCATCGTGCTGGGCCTGCTCGGCACGCTGCGCATCTCACCGCTCGGACCGCTGGTAGCCGGGCTGCTGCTGGTCACCCCGTACGTCGGACTGTTCATCGCGCCCTTCCAGGTACGCGATCGAATCCCGTCCGGCTGGGAGTTTCTCGGCGACCCGCTGCCGCTGGGGCTGCCGGTGGAGAACGGCACACTCTTCCTGATCGGCATGCTGCTGCTGGTCGCGACGTTCAGCGGGCAACGCTGGCGGCGTTGGCCAGCCCCGGTGCCGGAGCCAGTGTCGGCGACGCCCGACGCGCCGGCAACGGACCCGACGTTGACCGACTGGTCACCGAACCCGTCGGCAGAGCGGGACACCGCGCCGCTGAGCCTGGGCTATCCGGATCCGGACTCGACGCCGACCGAGCCGCTGCCCCGGCGTACCGGAGGCGGGTCGCCCTGGTCGGCACCGCCGGGCAACCTGCCCCGACGCGACGACGCCACCAACTGATCCCGCACCACCGATCGTCGTCTCCGCCCGCGGCCGCGCGGGCGGAGACGACGGGTGCCGTCCGAAGTGCTCTATTTCTTCACCGTGGCTGCGTCGGGAGAAGTGCCAGACGACCGCTGGAGTACCGGCGGCGTACCTCCGAGCGGCGGACCTTACCGCTCGTCGTGACCGGGAGCGCCCCGTGTCGGACGAATTCCACGTCGGTGAGGTACAGGTCGAGCGAGCGCGCCACGGCTCTCTTGACCGCGAGGGACAACCGCGCCAACCTCGGCGGCGAAGCGTCGACCTCCGCGGCAACCTCCGCGATGAGCCGGACCTTCGGGACCTCGCCGGTGTCGCCGGCGGCCTCCTCGACGAAGGCCGCGACCCGGCCACCGCGAACCTCGGGCACCACCAGACACGCTGCCGCGATGTCCTCGGCGAAGTAGTTGCGCCCGTTCAGGACGAGTGTGTCGTCAACCCGCCCGAGCACGAAAAGCTGGTCATCCCAGAGAAAGCCCAGGTCACCGGTGGCGTACCAGTCGTCGGCCGCGACCCGGTTCGGTCGCACGGTGCTGTCCGACTCCCAGTAGCCGGGGGACATCTGAGGCCCCCGCACCAGTACCTGTCCGATGTGCCCCGGCGTCTCCTGTCCGCTGATTCGCACCTCAGTCCCTGGAAGGGGGGTACCGGACGCGAGCAGCGACACCGTGCCGGCCGATTGGGAAGCGTGCTCCGCGCGCACGACCTGACCGCCGTCGAGCGCGTCACGCCGCACCGCGATACGCCGGGGACGTACCGTCGGCGTAGCCGTCGTGACAGTAAGTGTCGCCTCGGCCAGGCCGTACGAGGGACAGAACGCCGTCCTGGCGAATCCCGCCGGGGCGAAATGCTCGGTGAAGCGGTCCTCCGTACTGGGCCGCACCACTTCGCCCGCGTTACGCGCCACTCGCCAACGCTGGAGATCCAGGCGTTCTACCAGCTCCGACGGCACCTTTCGGACGCACAGTTCGTATCCGAAGTTCGGCGAGCTGGCCAGGGTGCCGCCGCACTCGTCGATCGCTGTCAGCCAGCTCATCGGTTCGCGGACGAAGTCCTCGGGTCGCAGCAGGACGGTGCGGTACCCGCTGTACAACGGGCGCAGCACCGCCGTCACCAGCCCCATGTCGTGGTACAGCGGCACCCAGGAGACCGCCACGTCGGCCGGCGACTCCTGGTAGGCGGCAGCAGCCTGCCCGCACTGTGCCCGCAACGCATCCTCGCGGATTACCACGCCTCGCGGATTCCCGGTGGATCCGGAGGTGAACTGCAGCAGTGCGACCGCATCGGGACGGTACGTCCGCCGCGGAGCAACCGCCGCCGCGCAGTGATCGGCAATGACCTCGGTGGTACCGATGACGCGGCATCGGTCATCCAACTCGGACACCAGGCGAGCGACCTCCGCGACGTCGGCGTCCGCGGTGACTATCACCGCCGGTCGGCATGCCCGGATCATCCCGAGCAGACGGCCGCGATTCGCCTCGGCACGTCTGCCGGCCGGCGGCGGCGCAGGAACGGCGATGGCCCCGACACCACCACACGCCACGAGGAGGATCACGAAGGCCGCCTCGTTGGGCACCGCGATGATCACTCGATCGCCCTGGGCGACGCCGTTGTCGGTCAGGCCGGTGCAGGCCTGCCCGGCACGCTGAAGAAGCGTCGCCCAGTCGAGCCGTTCGGTGGGTCCGCCGTCACGCCAGGTGACCACCGCTGTCGATGTCGGACTGTGCTCGGCATGTCGCTCGAGCCACTGGTACGGCGACTGACCAGTAAGCGTGTCGCTCATGACCCGGCTCGGGTCGAATTCCTCGCCGACAACGACTCCCCGATCGTCGTCGCGAGGCTTGCGAAGTCGTCAGCCTCAAGGATCACGTCAAGATCGACATCGACGCCGAGGCGGTCCGCGAGCCGGGCGGTGAGTTCCAACGCATGCAGCGAATCACCCTGCAGGTCGAAGAAGTTGTCGGTCGCCTTTACCGGTTTCCCGAACACCTCGGTCGCGGCGACAAGAACCTCAGCGAGCAGGGCCTCGGGGGGCAGGGTCTCACCGCTCGGCACTGTCAGCTCCCAACCGCCTCGCGGCATCGCCACCCACGGCTTCGGCCTCGACCACCGCCATGACTTCGTCGTACCAGTCCAGATGATCGGCAGCCGCTGACTCGTCCCGCAGATACCACTGCTCGGATTGGGCTACGCCGAGATCCTGCGCGACCTCACGCAGCAGCCGGAGGCTGTCCGCCCACGCACGGATGGTCGCCCCTCGGGATCCGACCGAGGTCACGCCGAGCCTCTCGCCGCAGAAGTCCAGCGTACGGCGAATATCGGCGACGAGTTCCGCAGCGTCGGTCGGCGCGGCGCGCAACCGCATCTCCCACACCTCAGCCGCACGATCGCCACTGACCCCTTCCAACGCCTCCAGGACGGAGCTGGTGTGCTCGACGACGTCGTACGACTCGAGGTAGGGCACGCCGTTCTCGCGTAGGAACAGCTCGGCGGAGAGGATGAGGACCTCCTGGCGGGCCCGCCAGGCCAGCTCGAGTTGTCCGGCGCTGAGACCACCGTCCAGGTCGAACGCCTGCGTCATGACATCCAGGTGGAGGCCATTCAGGCGCCGGGCGCTCCGGAGCCAGTCGACGAGCCGATCGGTCTTGACCTGCATGATCACACCCCTTCCCCGGTGCCGGCTTCCATGAAGCCGGCCGACCGCAGCGGTGACATGAGGATCCATGCTCCGACCCGGACCTCCAGGACCGGCACCGACAGTTTCTCGGCGACGTCCTCGGTGGCCTGGGCCCAGGACGATCCGGCAGCGAGGCGCCGGCCGACCTCCGAGGCCACCCCCCGCGTCTGGGCGACCGACTCACCGGAGCGGATCAGGTAATCCGTCTCGGAACCACCCACATGCCGGACTCGGTCCGCCAACCGGTACGACCGCTCGTGCAGCGCAGCGATCAGCTCGGGGGACAGATCGATCTTCGAGCGCAGCTCCGAGATGCTGGCCGCTACGTCCACCGAAGGCCGCAGCCAGCCGTCGACCAGCTCGCGGTACGCGTCCGATCCCCTCCTGAAGCGTCGTGCCGCCTTCTCACCGATCCATTTCAGCGACGGGTAGCCCTCCCCCTCGGCGGCCAGAGCGCTCGTCGCATACCAGAGCGCCGCCTCGTGCATGGAGAGTGCTGCCTGCCGGGACGACCCGGTGGCCAGAAGACAGGAGGCCCGGGCGAGATGTTCGAATGCCCTCAACAGCGCCCAGCGGGAGTACGCCAGACAGGCCACCGGACGCTGAAACGACCGAGACAGCTCCGCCACGTCGTCGTGAAGCACCACGGGTATTCCGATGGACAGGCGGTAGTACCTGTCGAGATCCGGGCTCGACGTGGTCAGCAGCGACGTCCAGGTGTGGCCGTTGATCCGGTCCGCCACCGAGGCCAGATAGCCGACCGCGAGATGTTCGCAGTCCACGTAACGCGACTTCCGCAACCCGATCGAGGTGCTCCGACGTAACGAGCGCTTCGGATTGACGAGGTAGAGGTCGATGTCCGAGTTCGCGTTGCCGAAGCCTTCAATGATCGAGCCGGTGGCGATGCACGAGACGTCCGGTGGCAGCTTCGTGACAATCTGGTTGATCTCGGAGATCACCTCCGCCGGCACCCCGATGTCCTCAATGGTCTTCATCAGCAGCCTCTCGTGTCTGAAGGGTGAACCGATGCGGGCGCATGGCCACCTTGCAGCCCCGCAATGCCTCGATCACATCGGTGCCGGCCAGGGCGCTCACGTCATAGCCGGGATCCGGGTCAGTCACCACCGCCACCAGGGCGGGCTGATCACCGCTAGCGTCCACCTCGACCCGCAGCGACACTCCCGGCAGCGCCGTACGCAGCCGTGCCGCAGTGCTCGGCAAGTGAATCCAACTGTGGTCGATCTGGACCCATTCGTCGGTGGCGCGGAACGGCTCGATACCGGCCTCCGTACCGAGAGCCTCGACGCCGAGGCCGGGTAGCAGCGCCGCGGTGACGAGGACCGTCTCGAACGCTCGCAGCCAACGTTCGGCCTCGTCGCGGGTCACGTACGCGGTGTCCACGAGGATCCGCACCGCCAGCATGTCGTCGAGGCGATCCAAATAGCAGAACAGTGTGCTTGTGCTGCGCTCGTCGCCACCCTGCCACTGGATCGAGGTCCGACCGCGTTCCTCCGTGATCCGTGCCTCCGTCGGCGCGTCGACCGAGACCGCCGAGAAGAGCCGGCTGTTCAGCCAGTACGAGAGGTCCAGCGGGAAGCCTCGTTCAGCCTCCACACGTCTGCGCACATCGACAAGGCCCTCGTGCGGAAATCTTCCGGTCATCGTGGCCTGGCGGACCGCGCCGGCGGACCGCCGCAGCAGGGTGTCGAAGTCGCTGTCATCGACCGTCACGCAAGCCGGGACGTCCTGGGTCAGGGAACCCACCACGGTTGCGAAGGCCCGATCGACCCGGTTGCCGACACAGATCTGCAGATGGCCGCGGCGCAGCCCGCTCACCTGAGCCAGGACCAGTGAGAGGACGCCGTAGCCGACCGCCGTCTCGCTGACGCCGTGCCGTTCGGCGAGATGACTCAGGCACCACGCAGCGGCTGACGTCTTGATCTCGACGTACTGGTATCGGGGGCGAAGCGGTTCTCTCGGCAGCCGCGGCAGCATGCTCTGCGGCATCTTCGCGAGGTTGAGTTCGTGCCGGCGCAGCGCACGTGCGCCTTCCCGTTGCCCGGCCTCGCTGCTCTCCCAGTCGCTCACGTCGACCGGATGGACCGCAACGGGCTCTTCGCCGGAGAAGGGGACGAACAGGTGAAGGACGTGGCGCAGGTGCCAGACCAGCCACCGGGCGCCGAGAAAGTCCGACGCGAGGTGACTGAGCGCGAACAGAAGGAAGGCCGGCCCATCCCGGTCGGCCATGATGCTCATGCGAATGGGCAGGTCCTCGGTGCCGAACTCGGCCGCTGCCAACTCCGCTGCCGACTCCTCCGCCACGGCGAAGGTAGCTTTCTCGACGGTGACGACGGGAACTCGCACGACCCCCTCGGCCAGGACACGCTGTTGCTCCTTGGGGGCCTCCGGGTTGAAGAGGGTCCGGACCGACTCGCAAGCCTCCATCATCGTTCGGACTCCGGACGCGACTTCCTCAGCCGTCACACCCGATCTGATTCGGCAGGCGAACCTCAGATTGAGCCCTGTGTGATCGGGTCGGAGGTCTGCCATGAGCTGCGCTACCCGCTGCTGACCCCAGGTCAGGTTAGCGGTCCGTCCCATTGATGCGGAGAAGCGAATATCCACAAGCCTCCGTCCACAGGTTTGCCTTGATCATCCACGGGCGTCAGTGTAATAGAACAACTCTCTCGCATCCTGGGATTGACGGCCAGGAGTACGTAGCGCGTGATGCGGAGAGTAAGGGTGTTGGCCTGACAATCAAAATCGTGCATGCTTGCACCGTGACCTTGATCCAAGCCGTAGGGCTCCGAAAGGTGTTCCGCAAGCCGGAGAAGCTCCCTGGGCTGCGCGGATCCCTCCGGCATCTGGTCGAACGCCGATACTCGGAACATGTCGCCGTGGACGACATCGATCTGTCCATCGCTCAGGGCGAGGCGGTCGCGTACGTCGGGCCGAACGGAGCCGGCAAGTCGACCACGGTGAAGATGCTTTCCGGAATCCTTGTCCCGACCGCCGGACAGGTGCGCGTCGACGGCCTGGTGCCACACCTGGACCGGGTGGAAAACGCGCGCCGTGTCGGTGTCGTCTTCGGCCAACGCACACAGCTGTGGTGGGACCTGCCCGTACGGGAGTCACTCGAACTGTTGCGCGATATGCACGGGATAGATCGCGCGCGGTATCAGGCGGGCATCGAGCGCCTCGACAGCGTCCTGGGAATCGGCGAGCTGTTGCCGACGCCGGCCCGAAAGCTGTCGTTGGGTCAGCGCATGCGGGCCGACCTGGCCGCGGCGTTGATCCACGAGCCGCGAGTGGTCTATCTGGATGAACCGACGATCGGCCTCGACATCTCGGTGAAGGATCGGGTGCGTTCCTTCGTGCGCCAACTCGTGACCGATGGAACGACAGTCATGCTCACCACGCATGATCTCGCGGACATCGAGGAGATCTGCCAGCGGATCGTCATCATCGATGCGGGTCGGGTGGTCTACGACGGTGACCTGCGAACGGTCAAGGACCTCCATGTCCGCGAGCGGTCGATGTCCTTCGAACTCGCGGAGAGCCTGTCCGACGCCGAACGCGTCGCCAAGCGCCTGCCCGGAGCACAGGTCCGGTTGGAGCCGAACGGTCGTGAGCTGACGGTGACCTTCGACCGGGTCGCGACCGGAGCGAGGGAGGTGCTGGCCGCCGTACTCGCCGAGGCGGAGATCCTCGACATGCACATCGAGGAACCGGCCATCGAGACGGTCGTGCGCAAGGTCTACGCCGGGCAACTGCGCATCGATGCCGGCAGCGTCACGGAGCCGGAGTCCACGCGATGACCCTGACCGCCGTCGATGTCGGTCCATTACCGGTCGACAGCCGGGCGCGGCGGCTGCGGGCCTACCGCAGCATGGCTCGGACCGCCCTGCGCAGCTTGCTCGCCTACCAGGCGAGCTTCCTGTTCGGCATGCTGGCATCGGCGTTCGCTGCGCTGTCCATGCTCTACCTCTGGCAATCGGTGTTGGCCGCCGGGCCCCGACAGGGATTCGACTGGCCACAGATGAAGGCGTACCTTCTGGTCGCGTTCGTGGCCGGATCGCTGGTCTCCAGCTACACGGACTACCGGATGGCCAATCGCATCCGGCAGGGCGAGGTGGCGATTGACCTGGTACGACCGGTCGACTACCAGTGGTCGCGGTTCGCGGAGAGCGCAGGTTTCGCCGTGTACGAGGCGGCAACGGCAATCGTCGTGGCGTTGGCGGCCGCCGCGTTGCTGGGTGGCGTACCGCCGCCCGATCCGGACACCTTCTGGCTGTTCGTCATCTCCGCGTTGCTGGTCTTTCCGCTGCGTTTCGGAATCGTCTACGTCAGTGGCCTGCTGGTCTTCTGGACACAGAACTATGTCGGCGTACAAGCCGCCCGGATCGCGCTCATCACGTTGCTCTCCGGGGCACTCGTGCCGCTGGCCTTCCTGCCCGAGTGGATTCAGGTAGCCAGCACGTACCTGCCGTTCACCGGCATGGCCGCCACCCCGGCGCTGCTCTACAGCGGTTCGCTCCACGGCACCGCCGCGATCACGCCGGTGGTCGTCCAGGCCGTCTGGGCGGTGGGACTGTGGATACTGGCCCGCGGTATGTGGTCGACCGCATGTCGAAAGCTGACGGTCCATGGTGGCTGAGGTGCGACGGACGCTGCGGCTGTACCGTCGACTGCTGGGTGCCCACATACGCGCCACGCTCGAGTACGAGGCGGATTTCTGGATTCTGAGTCTGGCCGCGGTGCTCGTGCAGGGCATCGGGGTGCTGTTCCTCTGGGCGATCTTCAACAGCATCCCCGAAATCAACGGCTGGCGATTCTGGGACGTCGTGCTCATCTACGCGCTCGTGGTCCTCGCGGAAGGTCTGAGTGTGCTGTTCGCTCAGGGTGCCTGGACGCTTGCGGTGACCGTCAACTTCGGCCAACTTGACGCGTTGCTGATGCGGCCGTTCCCACCGGTACTTCAGGTGCTGAGCTCCCAGGTCGGCATGAACGGCCTGGGCAACCTCGTCCTCGGCTCGGGCCTGTTGATCACCGCGGTGGGCCGGGTCGACGTGCATTGGAATCCCGGCCGCATCGCACTCGGAGTACTGCTGGTGATCGCGGCGGCCGGCGTCAAGATCGGGCTGAACCTGCTGACGAACTGCGCGGCCTTCTGGTTGCGCTCGCCGTACTCGATGTTCGCCTTCTCGATGCACTCGTTCGGCGAGCTCGCCCGCTTCCCGATCACGATTTACGGCCTGGGTGTCCGGATAGCCATCACCGCCGTCCTGCCCTACGCATTCATGAGCTACTACCCGGCCGCCGCCATTCTCTCCGATGGAACTGCTCGGCTGCTGGGGCTGCTGACGCCGGTCGTGGCTCTGTACTGTCTCTGGCTCGGGGCCACTGTGTTCCGGTACGGGCTCTCGCGGTACGAGAGTTCTGGTCACTGATGCCCGCAGGAACCGCCACGTCCGGCAGATACGCGCACCGTATTCGTTAGGAGTAATCATGACTCTGGTCGAGGCGCTACGCGTCGTCGTTCCGACTCCTCCCGAGCATCGGGCGTGGATCCCTGAGGCGGAGGCCCTCGACACCCTGCGCTGCACGGGTGAGGAGCTGGAGCAGCTGGTCGCCGCCGGCCTCGTTCGCGACGGTGGCCGATATGAGAACTACGACGTATGGAACCTGGGTCTTCTCAGCGGCTCCGGGCGTAGCCGACCGGAGCGGGAGATGGTCTTCTTCGCGCGGGTCCTGAAGTCGTTCGGAGCGGACTGGGTCTCCCTGCGTCGCTACGAAATCACGGGCTGGGCCGAGTGCCCCCGAGCAGGTGACTGCCCGTCCCGTGACTGGATCGCGCCACCCCTGCCGGACGTGGTCTGGGAACACGAGCAGACACAGGTCGGCAGAGCGGAGTGGCGTGGGCAGGTTGTCTCGAGCGGGAAGAGCGCCACGGTGCGGGATCCGCGGGTACGGGACGCCTGGAATCATCTGCTCGAGCAGTACCGCTTCCACTTCACGCCGGCCAGCCTCTCACCCGACGTGGCCAGCACCCTGCGCCGAAGGGTCGGCGACTGCGAGGCACTGTGTCGCGTACTGCTGCGCGACCTGCTCGACCTGGGCATACCGACGGAGTTGGAGCCGGGCTACATATTCGGTGGTGCCCGGCTGCGGCGCCATGCCTGGCTGCGAATCGCCGACTCCGACGGCCAGTCGAAGGTACTCGACCCGTCCATGGCGCTCCTGGCCGAAATGTTCTTCACTCCGGAGTACAAGGAGTTCTGTTTCGGATCCAGCATCAACCGGGTGATCCGGCGGGACAAGGACAAACCGGCGTTCGTGGCTCACCCGTGCGTGACCGGCGACAGCAAGATCTACTACGAGTTCATCCTCCGGCCGATTCGTTCGACCCAGGAGTCCGGGGTCACGGCTTCCTGAACGACTTTGATGAATGTGTCGAGGTGACATCGTGTACGAGGTAGAGGCCACCGGGAAAGCGCTGAGCACTGCCGCCGATCGTCCGGTCATCCTCAGTGACGGATCACCGCCGCTCACTCTGCATGCGCTGCAGAATGATGCCTTCGGACTGCGACACCGCGTTCCCCGGGGCGCGACGGTGGCCCTCGTCGGGCCGGGCTCGCGTCTGGTTGCCGCCGCGATCGTGGCGCTCGAGGGTTGGGCCGCCCGCGTCGACCTGGTGGGCGATCTGGATCCGGCAGTCAGCTCGCCGGACGCGGTAGTGCTCCGCAGTGACGAGATCGAGAGCGTCCCTGGGCCACCCCGGACCGATGACGGTGCCTCGGCCAGAGGCGAGGCCGACCAGGTGCACACCGCCTGGCGCCTGTTCTCCTCGGGGACCACGGGGTTGCCCACACCGACCGACCACAGTCTCGACTCCTTGACCCGGCGGACACGTCCGGCCGACAACCGGCTGGATCGCGGCGACCGGGAGAGCCTGCGGTGGGGGCTTCTGTTCCCGCCCATGCGAATGGCAGGGGTCCAGGTTCTCCTGCAGGCGATTCACGGCGGCGACAGCCTGGTGGACGCCGGCGCCGGCGCGCTGGAAGCGCGGCTGGACCATTTCGCCCGATCCGGCGTCGACGCGCTGTCCGCGACTCCGACAATGTGGCGGATGATACTGCGCAGCCAGGCCGGTGACCGTCTTCCGCTGCGTCAGATCACGATGGGCGGCGAGATCGCCACCCAGTCCCTGCTGAACGCGTTGCGCGATCGATACGGCGCGCGGATCACGCACGTGTACGCCTCCACTGAGGCCGGTGCCGCCTTCTCGGTGAGCGACGCCATCGAGGGCTTTCCGCGGCATTACCTGGACACCCCGCCCGGCGGTGTGGCGCTCGACGTCCGAGACGGCGTTCTCTTCGTGCACGCGCCAGGAAGCAGCACGGCCTCGCCGGACGGCTTCGTCTGTACGGGGGATCTCGTCGAGCTTCGCGGTGATCGGGTGTACTTCGCGGGCCGAGCGTCGGGACTTGTGAACGTCGGCGGGGACAAGGTCTCGCCGGAAAGGGTGGAGGAGACGCTGCGCCAGCATCCGGCGGTCCAGGACGCCGTGGTGGTTCCCAGGCGCAGTTCGATCACGGGATGGGTCCTCACCTCCGAGGTCGTGCTCGCGCCGTCGAGCGAGGGCCTTGCTCCGGGCGACCTGCGGTCGGCGCTGCGTGCCTTCGTAACCGAACAGCTGTCCCGGTCGCACGCTCCGGCGCGGATCACCGTGGTGTCCGAACTGTCGTTGTCTTCGACCGGAAAGGCCAGCAGAGCATGACCGAGCCGATGCCCCTCCACGAGCGTCCGTGCGTGGTGGTGACCGGAACGAGTAGCGGCCTGGGCCGCGCGGTCGCCAAACATCTCGAACGCGATGGATACCGGGTAGTGGGCCTCGCCCGTCGCGAGGTCAAGCCGATCGAGGTGGGTCCGAACTACGTACACCTCTGCGCCGACCTCAATGACCTGGATTCCATACCGGGTCTGGTCCGCGAGATCGTGAAGGCACACGGTACGCCCTACGCTCTCGTGAACAATGCGGCGCGCGGCGTTGACGGGCTCCTGCCTCTCATGTCGGACCGTGCGATCCGGGAAACGATGCACCTTGATCTGCTGTCACCGTTGCTCTTCACGAAATACGTCGTCCGCCAGATGATCTCGAAAGGGCAGGGACGGATCGTCAACGTCTCCTCGATCGTGGCCTCGACGGGATTCCGCGGATTGTCCGTCTACGCCGCCGCCAAGGCGGGGCTGGAGGGGTTCACCCGTTCACTGGCACGCGACGTCGGACGACGCGGCGTCACGGTGAATGCCGTCGCACCGGGTTTTCTCGACACTGAGATGACGGGTGCCCTAGGGTCGGGGAGCTTGGAGCGCATCAGGGGACGGAGTCCGATTGGTCGGTTCGCGACTCTGGACGAGGTGGCGGCCGCCGTCACCTATCTGCTCTCCCCGGCCGCAGCCGGCGTCACGGGGACGGTGATCACGATTGACGGTGGATCCACCGCATGATCCCGGTGGTCGGTGCCCACGCCAATTCGATGGACAGGATGGAAGGTGGCAGCGTGGTCGAGCGGAAGCAGGTAGAGGAGGTCATCCTCCTCGAGGTCGTCGAGCTACTCAAAGAGGAAAAGGGCGAGGACGTCGCCGTCACCCTCGAGAGCGGACTCGTCGAGAGCGGCATGGACAGTCTCGCCTTCGCTGTCCTCGTCACGCGGCTCGAGCAGTCGCTGGGATGTGACCCGTTCCTCGCGCTGGAGGACGAAATCTTTCCCCGGACGGTTTCCGAGCTGGTCGATGTCTATGTCACCTACCAGTTGGAGAACGTGCCGTCGTAGTCGGCCGAACCTCGGGTGGCCGGGCGCATGCGCCCGGCCACCCGAGATGAGCTGTGAAGCAGCTGCTCAGTACCTTGTAAGCGCAGCTCAGAAGCGATCTGCGCGGTCGGTACGAACTTCTTGACCCTGGTCGCGGCCTGCAGAAACGGGTCCGTCCCGTGACCGACGTGGCGGCGCATCGCTGCGCGGCCGAACTACTCCACGGGGTGGTACGGGTCATCCAACGGCTGGCCGCTGAGGGGTCACCGCCTGTGGGTCTCGACGCGACGCGGGGAGGCGGGCAGGCTCAGGGAACGGTGACGATCTGCGCCGAGTAGCCGAGCCCGGAGCCGAACCCGGCCAGCAATGCCAGGTCGCCAGGCCGGACCTGTGCCGTGGCACACAACACCTCCAGTGCCATCGGAATGGACGCCGCCGAGGTGTTGCCGTCCTCACGGATGCTGCGCGCCACGACGACAGACGCCGGCAGTTCGAGCTGACTCGCGACGCTCTCGATTATCCGTATGTTCGCCTGATGCAGTACGAGCGCATTGATGTCACGGGGCTCGAGGCCCGCGGCGTCCAACGCCTCACGGATGACATCCGCGAGTGCGCTGATCGCCCACCGGAACACCTCGGTCCCTGCCATCTCCAGGTAGGGCCACCGGACAGCACCCGGTGTCTTCAAGGCCGAGAAGGACGCGCTCTGCTCGATCGCGTGCAGATGCCTGGTGTCGCTGCCCCAGACGACAGGACCGATGCCCGGCTGCTCCGAGGGTCCGATCACGACCGCGCCGGCGCCGTCGCCGAAAAGGAATGCCGTGGACCGGTCCGTGATGTCGACGATGTCGCTCATCCGCTCGGCGCCGGCAACCACCACGTACTCCGCGTCACCCGAGGAAACGAGACTGCTTGCCACCGCGAGGGCCTGGGAGAATCCTGCGCAGGCTCCTCCGATGTCGAAAGCTGCGGCACCTGTCGCCTCGAGTTCCGCGGCACAGGCGGCGGCCGCTGGCGGCGCCTGGTGCAGATAAGACATCGTCGCGAGGATGACGCAGGAGACGTCTTTCGGTGTGAGGCCGGCCGCGCTGAGCGCCTTACTGGCTGACCAGGCCGCCATCTCGGGGATGCTCTCGGCGGCCGC
Source organism: Micromonospora sp. C51 (assembly GCF_018070435.1). NCBI lineage: Bacteria > Bacillati > Actinomycetota > Actinomycetes > Micromonosporales > Micromonosporaceae > Micromonospora > Micromonospora sp. C51. The sequence continues at coordinate 32,040 of NZ_JAGPXQ010000015.1, forward strand.
GAACCGGCGCGAGACGATGCCCGACCTGGTCTGGATCCATCTGTCGTCGGAGTCGATGTGCGTGCTGATCTCTTCGTTGCCCACGACGCGGATCGGCCGGTAGGCGCCGATTCCCAGGATGCGGGCGGACCGTCGGCCGCGGCCGTGGACGTTCGCTGACATGACGCCATCACTCATCGGTTCACACCCCCGAGGCCTGTTCGCACCGACGGAACACGATCGGCATCGTCCCGCGGTGGCGGCTTCGCGGAGTCATGAGGGTTCACCAGGACTCGTTGCAGCCCGCCCGCCCTCGGTCGCAACATCTCCCGCAGGAGAGGCTTGACGGCCTCGAAGTCGTTGGGTGCGCTGGTGTCCACAACTGAATAAAGGTTCTTTTCGGCCAACTCACGAAACCGCCTGACCTCGACCTCCTTGTCGTGCCGCGTCTGCGGATGCACGGGCGAGTCGGCCCGCGCCAGCACACGGTCGAAGAGGAGATCGCTCGGCGCGTCGAACAACAGCCCCAGGTCCGGCCGGTGCAGTCGTCTCAGCGGCTCCGAGAACATCGCTTCGGAATTGAACACCAGCGGAGTGAGGGCGTATCGCTCACAGATCACGAGGTGCCCCTGCCGAAGAGCGGGTTCAATGATCGCCCGCAGCCGGACCAAGCGGTCGCCTACCGCCATCAGCTTCAAGCCGGCATCGTCGATGAGGCTGCGGTCGACGCCGAGAGACTTGTCGCTCCATGCCCGCCAGAGGTCATAGGCACGCATGTGCTCTCCCGGCATCAACACGTGCGTGCACGGGACTTCGTCACGCATGGCCTCCATGAGCCACGAAACGAAATAGGACTTCCCGGATCCGTCCGATCCTTCGATGGCCAGGAGCCGACCGGGGAATTCATGGGACGGCCCGTCCAGTACGACGGGACTCCAATCCTCGCTTCGGTCGGTGTGACTCATCGCTGCTCCCCGGCGCTCGTGGCTCTCCTGGCATCGCAGGTCCGGGAAGGCAGCGCACCGATGGCGACGAGACGCTCCCTGACAGCACTCACAGAATACGCAAGGCCGTTATCCGTTCGAACCGTTACGCCGTCGTTCAGCGCCCCGAATTCACGAAAGAGCTTCGCTCTCATAGACATGCCTTCCAGATCGACTGACTCTGCCTCAGCTCCCCCACGATCCCGCAGCCGATCGGCGGCAACGTCCACTGGAACATCGGCGATAAGATAGCAGTCCGGCCGGGGAAAATGCCCGGCGCACTCCCACACGGTACGCCGTTCGTCGGCCGAGTGCGACGTCAGTAGGAACTCCACCAGCGTTGTGAAGAGGTATCGATCGACAATCACCATGTGCCCCGCCTGAAGATGACCCCTCACCTGATTGTGCAGCGTTAGCAGGCGGTCTCCCATAAGGACGAGCGTCAACCCGAACGGGTCGACGAAACCACGGTCGAGACTCCCCTGGCGATCCCTGTCGAACTCGCGGAACAGCGCCGTTTCCTTCAACTTTCGAGACGGGAACTTGAAGCGCCGCACCACCACCGAGCGCCGCCTCGCCTCCGCCGCGATGCACCGGATCAACGTCGTTTTTCCGCTGGCATCGATGCCTGAAACGGCGATGAGCTTCCCAGGCCAGGCATGACGTCGCATAGCGATGTGGAAATCCAGATCACCATAGCCATCGTCAGGATGATTCATCCAGTGTCCTCTTTCGCCGGCCGACACGCCGGGCCGGGCTGTTCCGGACCCGGCGTGCTCGAACACTTCCGATCCCGCCGCGCCGTCGAACGGCTCAGGTGATGTTCACCTCGATCGCCGTCGTCCTCGAGAAGGTCAACACCGCCATATCCTTCACGAAGGTGCTCTCGCTGGGGTCAAGAAACTCCCGTGCGTCGTCGGCACGATCCGTCGTCGCGTCCGTCAGCACAGGGTGGGGGTTCTTTCCCAGCCGGACACCGTGCGCGAGGTTGTGCGGGTACCTGAGGACGAGTGCGGCACCCTCGTACTCGTCGGGCGCGAACGTCACGTCGTGGTCGCGGTCCCGCAGCTCATCGGTGGGAAGGTCGGAGAAGTGAACACCGAACTCCGCCCCCTCGATGTTCTGCGTCCGCACCGTGGGGTAGAAGATCACACTGCCCACCGGCTCCTGCGGGGAAGCGATGTCCCGGTGGAGGAATCCTTCGTACACCTGCCCGGCGCGCGCGACCACCCGGAAAAGGAACAGTGTCACGACCAGGCGTTGCTCGTCGAATTCCTCCGGGATCGCCAGCTGCGCCGCAAGGCGCACGATGCCGTCGAGGTGTGCGAACGCCGGCACCTCGGTCGCGTCCGGCAGTTCGATTCCCGGTTCTCCACGAGGCTCGAAACTGGTCTCGGACAGCGAAAAGGACGACTTTATGGCGCCGGCGGCCAGCGCCCGAGTCTCGCCGCGCCCGAAGCAGGCGCGCTGGTAGTTGTCCCAGGCTCGGCGCCGCGAGGCGACTTGTTCGGTCGGTGTCGTTCGAAGGCGGTCGGTGATACCGGAGAATACATGCTGTAGGTGACCGATCGCGGAACTGACCGGCACCTCCCTAACCAGCCGCGCCATCGGCTCCGATCGCTCTGTCTCGAACTCAGCCATTGCACACTCCTTCGAAGTGGTTTTGCATACGTGCCGGGGGAGGTACTTTAGGAAGGCGAATCTCACCTCATCGACCCGGGGATCGGCATAGTTAGCGCGGGAGCATCTCAGCATGACACTGATTCGACGCCCAATTCGACCACCTTACGATGGAGCACCTTTCCCAACCGCGACACTGGTCCAGGCGTCGGCGGTCATCGACCGGTACCAGCTTGACATAGATCCGCGGAAGACAAAGCGGCTCAATTCGTCGGGCAATGTGCATTCGGTGTACCGGCTCGGCGACAAGTATATCCTGAAAATACCGCGAGACCATCCGCGGGCGATCGGAGAAACGCTCACCGCGTCAGTCGCAGTGCCGGCCGCCACTTCCGCTGGCGTCCGGACCGGATCACTCGTCGCGTTCGACGACAGCCTGGAGATATTCAGCGTCCCGTTCTCGGTCTTCGAGTACGTGCGCGGCGAGTCGGTGACCCCGTCCGCGCGGCTCCTGCCGTCCGACGCGGCCGTCTGGCACGATGTCGGACGCGAACTCGCGACACTCCACAACACCGTGGGTCACGTGGACGATCCGAACGGCTGGCTCGAGGAGTGGACCCGCCCGCTCGACCACACCGCGGTCCTGACCGGGCTCGTCGAAGCCGGCGTGCTGGCCTCGCACCTGGCCGAGTGGTTCGATGAATTGTTGACCGCCCTGAAGCCCTCGGTCAGCGGCGCGAACCGGTATCGCCGGTTCGTGCACGGCGACCTGAAGCCGGGGAACATCGTGCGATGCGACGGCCGGCTTGGCGCGCTGATCGACTGGGATGACGCAGGTTGGTTCGATCCGGCGATCGACTTCGCGCAGGTACCCCTGCAACTGGTCGACGTCACTCTCGCCGGCTACCGGGCCGTCGCTCCGCTGGACGGCGACGACACGGCCGAACAGCGAATCCTCTGGGACCACGTGATGACCGCGCTGACAGAGCTGTGGCGGCTTCGCATCGACATGGCCAAGGTCTACCACCCATGCCCTGGCGACGGGCTCGTCGAGGTGCTCGCCCTAGCCGTCGACGGCACGTCGTCACTGCTCGAGCACTTCCCGGTCCGCCGGGGCCTGGCTCAGCCGGAGGCGCGGGGCTGACCGTGCTCCGCCGCCAGAACCCAACCCGAACCTCGGCGCTCGTCGGCGGCGGCTTTCGCCGTACCGCGAGCGACCGAGGTGCGGAGCGCCATGGGGTCTCAGGCGGATATTCGGGCTCGGAACCGGTCGGCGTCGACCACGGCGCGCTGATGACTGCCGTCGCAGAGCACACTGCCGTCGATGCTCTTGACGGCGAAGTCGAATCGAGGCTGCTCGACATCACCGGCAGCGGTCGCCTCGATGACCACGACCTCACCGACCCGGGCGGGGGCGCGGTGGTTCATGACGACCTGCACGCCGACCGTCATCTCTCCGGGTGCCAGCTGCGGTTGAAGGAGGTCGGCGCAAAGGCGCTCCACGTGGCCGAGGATGGCTGGTGTCGACAGCACTTCGATACCGGGGTTCCCCCAGCGCGAAGCGGAGTCCTCCGGGCTGACGGTGATGCGGCGTTCATTGCTGATCACGAAGCTCTCCTGACATGCAGAGGCTCCCCCACGGCAGCTGATCACGGCTGACCGGGGGAGCCATGGATTGTTGTCCGACGTTCGCTCAGCTGTCCGCGGGTGTTGTCAGCGCGAGGTCGGCAGCAGGTGGAGCCGCCGTTCGTAGTCATCGGCTGTGGCGACGTCGACTCCGACTGCGCAGTACTCGACCGCCCCGGACTGGGCGGTGTGATCGCAGGTGAGGATGACGCCTTCGCCACGCTCGGGGTCGAACGCCAAGCCGGCCCGCTCTAGCGCCGCCACGGCGCCCGTGAACGAATCCACCTTCAGGTGGTTGTTGCTGATGAGGTGCCGGCGTCGCAGGTAGTCGTCGCCGAGGAGCGTCCGGCCGATCCAGTGGAGATGGGTGGAGCCGCCGAGGCGACCGTTGAACTCGTTGAGGACGACCGTCTTGCCGTCGTCGACCGCCAATCCATCGATGTTGATGAGCCCGCGGTAGCCCATCGCGTGCACGACGCCGGCGAGTTCGAGCGCGTACCGCGAGAACTCGGCGTCGCACTCCTTGGAGATCGAACTCGGGGGTATCAGGAGTCCGTCGAAGATGGGCGTCATCCGCATCTCCGCCGTGTGGCGCATGACCGGGGACTCACCGGCCAAGTCCACCTCGCACCCCAAGGAGATCGCGTCCTGTAGGTAGTGCTCGACGACGACGGGATCGCGGCCGTTCGAGCTGAAACGCGGCCACTGCTCGGCCAGTCGCCTCTCGACGGCGTGGCGGTCCGCTACGACGGTGAGCACAGCGGCTCCCAACTGAACGGTGTCCGCCGATGGCGTGAGGATCTCGTTGCCGTGACCGCTTTCGTGCGCGTCCTGTTTGACGATCACGGACCTCCCCGCCTTGATGAACGAGGCGACGAAGTCGGTGGCGTCGCTCACCGACCTGGTCACCAGGCCCTCGGCGATGGGCACGCCGGCACCCCCGGAGAGTGCCCGGAAAACCGACTTCCGGTTGAGCAGGTCGGCACCGCCGGCCTCGCAGAACGCGACACTCGTGTCGTGCGACCCGATTCCGACATCGCGCGAAAGCGACGCGATGATCTGGTCGTAGCAGTAGGGGACGATGCGATCGAGTCCTCGGCCGGCGACCATCGCTCGCAACTCGTCGACGAACCGGGCCCCTCGGAGCCGGTCCGCCATCAGCACGTCGTCGCCGGACCCCCCCGAAGGCGGAACGACGACGTCTGCCGATGTGACCGGCACACCCTTCAGCCGGGAGGCGTAGGCGAAGAAATCGTCGCTGATGGGTTGTGGACTGACGAGGAGGTCGCCGGGCTCCATCAACCAGACCAACCGACAGGCCAGGTTGCCGCCGATCCGGCGCTCCAGGGGGCCGAGTCGGCTGAGGTCGCCGACAAGGGTCTCGTTGAACGAGTTCCCGACGTACAGGGTGGTCATCGTCACTCTCCTCAGACGCGCTCTGCTGCGAACGACTCGGACACTGCGCGGGTGAAGCGTGCGATCAGCATCTCGACCTCTCGGTCACGGATCGTCAGCGGTGGGCACACCATCACCGACTGCGTACGAGCGTCGACGCCCGAGGGGTACACCAGGAGTCCGTTCCGCAGCGCGGCATCGACGATCCGGCGGTTCAACGGCGTGGTCGCGAACTCGACTGGGTCCTGCTCGATCCCCATGCCGAGGAGCAGACCTCGTCCACGCGGCGGTCGGAGCAGGGGCACCGACTGTGCGATCAGTGTCAACTCTCGCCGAAGGTGGGCCCCCACCTCCCGCGCTCGCGAGACGAGCCGGTGGTCGCGGGTGTACGTGAGCACCGCGAGCGCCGCCGCGGCGGCCAGCGGGTTGCCGCTCATCGTGTGCCCCAACGACACCTCCGCCGCCGAGACACCGGGCAGCACGCGTTCCCCCACGATGCAAGCGCCGATCGGAAGGTAGCCACCGCTGAGGCCTTTCCCGGTGACCAGAAGGTCGGCCACGATCCCGGACTTCGACACACCGAACCATTCACCAAGCCGGCCGAATCCGGTCATGACCTCATCCGCGATCAGCAGAGCGCCGACGCTGTCACAAAACTCACGGAGCCCGCGGAGCGTCCGGACCTCCGTCTCCGCCCCTCCGCTGGCCGCCCCGCCGACCGGCTCGAGGACGACGGCGGCCACGCGTGCGGGATCCACCCGTTCGAGGACGGACATCCAGTCCTCAAGCGACGGGAGGATCTCGGCGTCGCGCGAGGATGACACCTGCTCGAGCTTCGCCGCGCCGCCGAGCAGAGCATCGACGTTGCGGCGGCGAGGCGGATGTCCGGACACCGCGAGCGCGCCGGCGGTCATGCCGTGATAGCTCGGCCGCTGCGAGACGATGATGTCTCGCCCGGTCCCGGCCTGGTGGTGCATGGCGAGCCGGAGTGCGGTCTCCATCGTCTCGGATCCGGAATTGTTGTAGACGACCTCCTTGTATCCGGGGCCGGCGATCGACAGGACCATGGCGGACAGGTCTTCGACGGGCTGATTGCGGAACTGGCTGCGATGGGCGAACGTTACGAGCTGCGACTGCCGCGAGATCGCCTCGAGCACCTCGGGCACACCGTGACCGATGTTCACGCAGATCGTGCCCGAGCACCCGTCCACGTATTCCCGGCCGTCGGTGTCGACGACCATGACTCCTCTCGCACGAGCCACCATCGGCAGTGCGGATGCTCCCGTCATTACGTCCCCGACCCCCTCGAACCATGTGCGAGCTCGCCGGTCCGGTACGCACGCCGCACATGGTTGAAGATGTTCTTCTTCTGCATCTCGTCCGTCCCGGCGGCGATCTTGAAGGCCACCGAGTCACGCAGGTTGCGCTCCATCGCGCTGCCGGATTCGTAGCCCGAGTGGCCGAACGCCTGGACCAGGTCGAGACCCGAGCCGACGAGACCGGTCGAGGCGAACAGTTTCGTCACCGAGGCACCGAGGCTGTATCCGTCGTGCCAGCCGTCCAACTGGCCGAACGACCGATAGGCCAGTGCGCGGGACCCCTCGACGGCCATAGCAAGCGACACGACCTTTTCCTGCATGTACTGCTGCCCGCTCAGCGGCGCGCCGAACGCGCGTCGCGTCTCGAGCTGCCGGAGCAGCGGCTCGAGCTGCGCCTCCAGGGAGCTCCCGACGATGATCCCGAACAGAATCCTGTCGTACGCCAATGTGCTGTAGAGGCGCTTCAGGCCCTCGCCGACGCCGCCGATCACCGCGTCGGAATCGACGTGCACGTCGCGGAACGTGATCGGTCCGGTGGGGCTCGTCCGGAGTCCCAGGAGCTCCTCACCGGGTCCGATCTCGACCCCGTCGATGTCGGTGCGCGTCACGAACAAGCTGAGTTCGAAGGCCCCGGACCCGGTGTCGGTACGAGCCGCCACCATGACGACATCCGCGACGGGTGCGTTCGTGATGTGCGCCTTGCCGCCGTTGAGGATGAAGCCGCCAGCGGCCGCGGGGACCGCCCGGGTCGAGATCCCCCGGATGTCGGACCCGCCGGACTCCTCTGTGGATCCCGTGGCCGCGATTTCTCCGGATGTCAGACCCGGCAGCCAGGTGTCCTGTTGCTTCGCGGTACCGGCGGTCACCAGCAGCCGGATCAGGCCGCTCTGCGACGCGACGGACATGAGGAAACCGAGATCACGCGCACCGAGCGACAGCCCCTCCATCGCTGCCAGCCAGTCCCAGCTGTCCTGGCCGGCACCGCCGATCTCCGCCGGCACCTGCAACCGCCAGAAGTCAGTGGCCGCCAGATCCTTCCAGATCCCCCGGTCGAAGGATCCGTCTCGATCGCGGGCATCGGTGCCGACCGCCACCAGGTCGGTGGCGATCTCATGGAACCGCTCTCGGATCTCCAGCTGACGCTTGTTCCAAGTTATGTCCACGGCTCCTCCACTCTGGCACCCGGATTCGACCAGCTGATCAGGGTGCCTCCCCACGACATTCCGGCGCCGAAGGCCGCGAGCAGTACCAAAGACCCCTGTCGCAGCCGGCCGTCCTGCACGGCCGCGTCGATCCCGAGTGGCACCGACGCTCCGACGGTGTTGCCGAACACCTCGCCGGTACTCACATTCCGGTCTCCGGCGAAACCCGCTTCCTCAGCGCAACGCGCTACGAGTTTGGGATTGGCCTGGTGACAGATCAGATAGTCGACGTCCGACACGGTGACGCCCGCCATCTGCGTCACCGTGTTCACCAGCTTCGGCAGGTTCTCGAGCATCAGCTCGGAGATCTCCCGGCCGCGCATCCTGAAGAGATGGCCTGCGCTGTCGGGGGCCTGGCCCGGCAGCGGAGGTGAGAAGCCGCCCACGGCGTAATCGCCCAGCGAGCCGTTCGTCGCCAGGGCCGTCGCCATGAATCCGCCCTCCTTGACCGGGCCAAGCACCACAGCCCCCGCCCCGTCTCCGAAGAGCGGCCAGGTCTGACGATCGAGCGGGTCCGTCATCCGCGACCAGACGTCACAGCCGATGACCAGGACGAACGGCCGCTCGACGTCCACTCCGACCAGTGGTCGTGCGACCTCCAGCGCGAAGATGAATCCCGCGCACGCCGCGTTGAGGTCGAAGGCGTAGGCGTGCGTCGCGCCGAGGCGGTCCTGGACCCGGGCGGCGACCGCCGGGACCGGCGGGTCGGGGCTGACCGTGGCCACGATGACAGTGCGGACCTCGCCGGGGCTGACACCGGCGGCGCGGAGGGCCTCCCGGCCCGCCCCGACGGCCAGGTCGGTGAGCGATGTCTCGGCGGGGGCCCGGCGCCGTTCGCGGATCCCCGTCGCACGCTGGGTCCATCCGGGCCTGGCATCGAGCGCCCGATCCATCTCGTCGCAGGTCACAACGGTGCTCGGCAGGCACGAGCCAGTGCCGATGATCCCCGTCGGCGACTTCGCCGCGGGATAGCCTCCGCGACTCTGCGATCGGCTGTCCGTCCCGTGGCTCATCATCGCCGCCCCTGTGCCGGGATCACGCTGACGCCATCTTGGGCGTTTGCCTGGGCTTCCGCGAACTCCACGAGCTGAACGTTGGGCACTCGTGCCAGCTCCGGCGTCCATGCCGCCCAGCCCGGCACCGGGTTCACCTCGATCACCGTCAGGCCGGCCTCGCTCATGATGATGTCGACGCCGGCCGTCGTCAGCTCCGTCGCCTTCGTAGCTAGCAGGGCCAGGGACAGGAGCTCGTCCGACGGCTCGACGAAGGCGGAACTCACCGGATCGTCGGCGAGGTCACCGGAGAACGGCTTCCAGTGGTCGCCGACGGTGTCGAACCGCGTGCAGCTGGAGACCTTCGACCCGATGACGAGCACTCGGTAGTCGCCCCGGTGCTCCAGATAAGGCTGGCAGAGGAGCGTGCCGTGCCGTTCGAGGAGTGTGTCGATGAGTTCCAGAGCCGAGGGGGTCGGGCCGTTGAGAAGGCGCTCGACGTCGAGCCCCCGGTAGCCCAGAGCCGGCTTGACCACCACCTGGCCCCATAGATCGAGCGCGGCGCGCACGTCGGCGGCGCTGCGGCACTCCTTGGTCGGCGGGACGGGGATGCCGTGCAGCGTCAGCTGCTGGAGCATGGCTCGCTTGCTCGCCGCTCTGATGTGCACGTCCAGCGGATCGAGGACGGTCACGCCCGGTTCGCCATTGAGCAACAAAAGCTGCTGGATCTTCTCCGTCCAGGGCGGCGTGCTGAGGTCACACCGGCAGAGGATGACGTCGAACTCCGACAACGGGGTCCCCTGGACGGTCGCTACCGTACCCGCGGGACCGGGCTCACAGCGTACGTCGTCGAGCTCGAACACCAGCGCGGTGTGCCCGCGTTCCCTGGCGACGCCCGCCATCCCAATCGCTTCCGGCTCCGCCTTCTCCCAGGCGAGAATCCCGAGTTTCACGGCACCCACCAGACCGTGGACACATTGGTGTCAGTGGTCATCTATATTCTCCATTCGAAGATGACTTGCGCCGATCGCAGAACCGACTCCATGTGTGCAACTGAGGATTCTCTTCAGTTGCACAGCTCAGTGGTACAGACCAGCCAGAAATTGGCATTTCGGATCCATCGGCCGCCGAAATTGCGCCGGCTCGAATGTTCAGACGCTCCGGGCCGCGTGCTCCGCGAGAACCGCTTGAAGATCCGCGTGCCCCGGCTCCCACTCGCCGGCAGCCGCCTGCGTCGTCGTCAGCACGCCGCGTTCCAGGACACCCCGCGTGCTGATGCAGCCGTGCTCCGCCGTGATGATGCACGCGGCGCCGACCGGGTCGAGCTTCTCGCGTATCGCTTCCACCACCTGGTAGCCGATGTGCTCTTGGACCTGCAGCCGCCGTGCATACCCGTTGAGCACCCGGGCGAGCTTGGACAGACCGACGATGGGTGCTCCCGACCGCGGGCGGTACGCGACTGTCGCAGTGCCGGTGATCGGCAGCAGATGGTGCGCGCAGGTGGACGTCAAGCGGATCCCGCTGAGCACGACGAGGCCGGGATCCGATGGCCCGGTGAACGTCGCGTCCAGGTGCACGGCCGGATCGCTGTCGTATCCGGCGAGACACTCGGCCCAAGCTTCGGCGACGCGCCGGGGGGTGTCGTAGGTATGCGAGTCCCGCTCCACACCGAGCGCGAGCAGGAGGTCGGAAACACTCGACGCGACCTTTTCGATGTCAATCATTCAGTGACCTCTACGATCTTGCCAGGCGAGAATATGCAGCCGATGGGTAGCGTTGATGCCGGCATGCGCGGCTGCGTCTGCGATCGCGCGCCAGCGGCCGTTCAGCTCTTGTGCGGTCGTCCCCTCCGGCATCACCCAGACTTGGTCGAGGGGCCAACCGGTGGTGCGAGCGATGTCGACGGCATCCGCGACATCGTCGGTCGAAGCGCACACCACCTTCAGGTGCGCATGGCCGGATTCCGCGACCTCGGCCCATCCGGTGCGTAGGGCCGGATCGATGTTGCCGCGATGAACACCCGCATTCGCGAGTTTCGGTGACACCACGAATGCCTCGACGAAGCCTCGCGTGGTCGCGTTCGGAACGATCGTTCCGTTGGTCTCGACATGCAGCGTGCAACCGCGCGCTCTCAGCCCGGAGCACAATGCGCGCCATGCGGGTCGGTTCTGATGCAGCAGCGGCTCGCCGCCGGTGACGACGACAAGCGACGGTGAGGCGATCCGGGCGAGAACCTCTTCCACTGGTGTCATCGGAATCTCGCGCCGCAGGTCGAAACGCTGTGCGTCCCAGGTGTACGGCGAGTCGCACCAGGAGCACGAGAGATTGCAGCCGCCGAGCCGGACGAACCAGGCACTCCGGCCGGCGTAAGGGCCCTCGCCTTGAATGGTCGGTCCGAACACCTCGGAGACCGGCAGTGCCGGCAGGCCGCCGTCGCCGGACTCGAGCAGATCCAGGTCGGCCTCGTCGGTCTTCACCAAGAGACCTCAGCGGCATTGACATGGGTTTCCCGCACCACGACCCGCGACACGCGCACACCTGGCCACCTCCGCGCTCGGAGGTATCCGGCCGTGACCCGGCCGAGGAGCTCAGCGACGTTCTCCACCGTCGGCCAGCTGAGACCGAACGAGGGATCCGCTTCGCCGAACACGAATACCTTGGAGTCCGCCGCCTTCAGCGCCGGCACGAGCTCGTCCTCGCTGCCCAGCATGGCCCCGTGATCGAGATTGCCGTCGATCCACTGCCGCAGATAGCTCTTCAAGTCCTGGAACTCCACGACTATGCCGTCGGTTCCGGCGTCGCCCGCGACGGTTGCCTCCACCCACCAGGAGTGACCGTGGAGGTTGTGGCATTTTCCGCCCAGCTGCGGCAGACGATGTGCGGACTCGAAGTTGTGCCGAACGGTGATAGCGGTGGTCCCTGCGGTCTGCCGGATTTCACTGCGGCCGACCTCTTGTTCTTCCTCGCACCATGTTGCGTCGTGTGCGAGTTCATCGGTTCTTGCAGCCATCAAGCCCTCCTCCAATTCGCAGCAGGCTTCCGTCAACAACGCCGAGAAGGATGCAGTCGGCTCTCACACGACCCTGACATGTTGCTTGCTCCGCAACCGTAACGCGGCCGCAGGCGACGTCAATAGAGGCTTGTCCCCGGTATCGCCTGCCGCAACGGCAATTCGACGCGGTCCACGCAGGGTTCGATCGCACGGGAACCACCCGAGCTTGAGCCAGACAATTCATTGCGACGATCACGCCGATTGTCAACCCCTATTCTTCTGCGGTTTGGTCGTGCCGGGACGGCCCGGTTCGTCTCGCCGGCGCGGACCCGGTCTCCGTTCCACGTGCGCTACGGGGGGCGTCGGGGTGGTGGCCAGCTTCGAGGACAGCAGCAGTACCCTGCGGAAGCGCGGCGGCCAGCGCCGGGTGGGCCTCAGCCGGGAGCCGGATCCCTGTGCAACTGCTGATAATCCTCAGTTGCACAGACGTCTCCGGGAGACGGATTTGCTTGCGCGGCACGAACGTGCGCACGACCTGGATCCGTCGTATTGTCGCCGGAGATCGCGTCAGGCCATCAGGCGGGAAGATCTCGCCATACGGGCCTCAACCAGGCAGCAGCCCTTCATCAGATCAGGCGACCCGCCTGCCCGATTGCACTTCGTCCACCGATCGGTGTATCGCCCTGTCAATGCGCGGGTCCCATCACATTCCGCGCGCTCGTCATGTATCGCGCACTTACCGGAGGAAATATCGTGGCTGGTGAAATCCTTGATCTCGTCGTAGCGAACGGGACCGTCGTATTCGGCGACGGACGTCGCAACGTGGCGGTTGGCGTCAAGGGCGGAAAAGTGGTCGCCCTCGCACCCGAGGAGTTGCTGCCACCCGCGAAGGAACGCATCGATGCGCATGGGAACTTCATCCTGCCGGGCGTCGTCGACTCGGAGGCCCATCCCGGCTGCTACGTACCCTTCGAATACGACATGCGCACCGAGTCGCGGACCGCGGCGTGCGCCGGGGTGACCACCTGGGGCATCCAGGCGCCGGTGACGCGCATGGGTACCGAGCCGTTCCAAGAGGTCGTCAAACGGGCCGACGTGGTCTCGTTCCATCATGCGTTCCCTTCGGCCCGGAAGGTGATCGAGAGCGTTTCGCACGTCGACGCCTATCTCACCTACATGCTCGAGACCGATGAGCAGGCCCACGAGATCCAGGAGTATGCCGAGGGGCATGGCGTCACGTCGTTCAAGCTTTACCTGCAGACGCGCGGCCTCAAGGGCATGCGGGACGACGACGACAGCAACTGGCCGTCTCGGCGCGCGGGCCTCGGTACGGGCATCGACGACGGAACCGTCTACCAGGTGATGGAGCAGGTGGCCCACCTCGGCTACCCAGGGATGGTGCACATCCACCCGGAGAACTGGGAGATCGGCCGGGTTTTCGAAGACCGCCTGCGCGCTGCCGGCCGCACCGACTTCGGCGCCTGGACGGACCGTTCCCCCGACTTCCTCGAGGCACAGCACATCCGGGCCTACGCGTATCTGGCGCAGCAGACGCCGGGGAATCCTCCGCTGTACCTTCAGCACTGCACCACGCGCCTCAGCTTCGAAGAGGTCGCGAAGGCCCGCGCCGAAGGCGCGCGGGTGTTCGCGCAGACCGGGCCGGCGTGGCTGTGGGCGCAGCCGGAGGACGGCTGGCGGATCAACGTGCCGCTGCGGCGCCGGGAGAACATCGACGCCCTGTGGCAGGCGCTGGCCGACGGCACCGTGGACGTCGTCGGGTCCGATCACGTGGTCGGCTGGGAGCCGGCGAGTTTTGAGGAAATGTACAACCCGAACATCTGGGACTGCCGTACCGGCTTCAGCCGAGTCGAGCTCTTCCTGCCAGTCCTGCTGTCCGAAGGCGTGCGCAAGGGCCGGATCAGCATGGAGCGCCTGGTTCAGGTCAGTTGCGAGAATCCGGCCAAGACCAGCGGGCTCTGGGGCCGCAAGGGCTCGCTGCTTCCCGGCTTCGACGCGGACATGGTCATCGTCGACGCCGGACGCGAGGTCACCGTCGGCAAGGAGCACATCAACACCCGGGCCGGGTGGTCGATCATGGAAGGCCACACCTTCCACGGCTGGCCGGTCAAGACGATCATGCGCGGCAAGGTCACCGCCGAATGGGCCGACGACTCCCCCGGAATGCGACCGGTAGCCGAAGCTCGGGGCGAGTATCTGGCCCGGTACCCGCAGAGCGCATCGCGCACCTACCCGATCGCCGAGCCGACCGCCGTCGACCTGTCGCATCGCCGGTGGAGCGGCTCGGACTTCAGCCGGCCCGGCTTCAGCGCGGAGACCCAGCTCTACACCTCGGTGCGCGCGGACGGGCGTGGGGAGGCCGGGCGATGAGGGACAACACCCGGGGTGATGGGATCACCAAAGAGGCCGCCCACGACAACGAGGTCTGGGCGGATGTCCTTGGCCAGACAGACCGGCTGGTCTTCGAAGCCGCCGGCTGGGGACGTCGGGCAGGATTCGGCCGACGACCGGCGCTGATGGTTGTCGACGTGAACTACAACTTCTGCGGAGACCGGCCCGAGCCGATCCTCGAATCGATCGAACGCTGGCGGTACTCCTGCGGCGAGGTCGCGTGGACCACGGCGATACCGGCGATCGCGCGGCTACTGGAGGTCGCCCGGCGTAAACGGCTGCCGGTGATCTACACGACCAACCCGCGGCGCCCGGATGGATTCGACCTCGGCGTCTGGACGTCGAAGAGCACCCGCAGCGATGACGTGGTGGACGTGAAAGGACACCTGGGCAACCGGATCGTCGCCGAGGTCGCACCGGAGTCCGATGACATCGTCGTCGAGAAGCGGAAGCCGTCGGCCTTCTTCGGTACGCCGCTGATGAGTCACCTGACGATGCTCGGCGCCGACTCGCTGATCATCACGGGCACGACTACAAGCGGGTGCGTACGGGCCACGGCCGTGGACGCCATCTCCTACGACCTTCGCGTCACCATCCCGCATGAGGCGGTCTTCGACCGGGCGGTGCTCTCCCACAAGGTGAGCTTGATGGACATTCATATGAAGTACGCCGACGTCACCAGTCTCGGCGAAGTCCTCGGCCACCTCGAAGGACTCAACGAGGGGATGTTCGACGACGTCTACCCGCCGGCGGCGGCCCGCGCCAACTCCGGCTGAACCTGGACGGCGCGCGGGCGCCAGCAGTAACCCCGGGCCTCCCGCACATACGGGAGGCCCGGAGTGCTGAGCGTACGAACGCCGGGCCGGATGTGCACGCCCGCAGCCGCGCCGGCGTGCAGAATCGACTTGGGGACGATGGAAGGCGCGTGTCAACGCCGGCTAAAGCGGACCCCTCACGACGGACTCCCCGGGTTGGTTGACTCGCGCGGCGGCGTGGTTCGGGCCGCGGGTGCGGGCTGCCGGACCCGCGCCGACCGTGCCCCAACGAGTTGTGACTCTCGGCCGCCGCAACGTCTGATGTTGTGTCCACAACACACAGACGAACTTGCGGTGGCCAGCGCTGCTCGCCTGCGGCGAGTCCACGCTGCGCCTCATTCCTGCGATATCCGTGGTCACCCCACGAAAGCGACTGCCGTGTTGGGGACTATTTCATAATGATCCGCCGATTGGCCCGCCACCACCGCGCCTGAACCGGTTCCGGACGGGTTCTTACACGCCATCTGTTCCTGGCTCATGCCCGTTGTCGCCCTCAACGGATGGTGGTGAGCATGGACCGACAACGTACCCACCTCCGACCTCCATGGCCTGATCGACACCGTCCTGATCGGACACGACATTGAGCTCGATCGAGGAATTTTACGAGCTACCGATATCGGCCACGTGTTCGGTCAGAGACGAATCTGTAGACGGCTGAGATCGCCCAGTGCTTTGCTCTTCTCGTCGGGATCGCAGGCACATCGCAAGCGGCCTGAATTCCTGGATTCCCACGACAGGAGGTGATTCACATGCGTAAGTACAACAAGCCGACCGCTCAGCCGGTCTCGCAGGGTACCGTCCTGCGCACCAACGCCTGAGTCCTGCTCCGGCCAGGCCTATCCGGCCTTGCGTCACAAGAGGAAGAATAATGTGTGGACTCGCGGGCATAGCCCGACTCGGTGGACAAGATCTCAGCTCAGAGACGGACATCCTGCTGGACCGCTTTGCCGACATCCTTCACCACCGAGGTCCGGACGAGAGTGAGGTGCTCCGCCAGGGACCGGTCGGGCTGGCATTCACCAGGCTGTCACTGGTCGACCCGGAGGACGGCTCCCAGCCGCTGGTCAGTGACGACGGCAACTTGATCCTCATCGCGAACGGCGAGATTTACAACCACAAGGAACTCGCCGCGACGCTGCCCTCCGACGTGAGGCTCAGGACGGGGTCCGACTGCGAGGTCCTGCTGTACCTCTACCGCCGTCATGGTCTGAATTTCCTGCGGAACGTGCGGGGCATGTTCGCCATCGTCCTGTGGGACCGCTCGCGCCGGCAACTGGTCCTCGCACGGGACCGATTCGGCATCAAACCGCTCTACTACCACCAGAACGATGACCGCGTCCTCGTCTCCTCGGAGATCAAGGCCCTCTTCGCCGATCCCGCCACGCCTCGGCGCTTCGACTGGGTGAGGGCGCTGACGGTGCCCTCCCTGTCGGCCGCACCACGGTTCATCAGCACGCCCGAGCCGTGTACGTGGTTCGAGGGAGTGAAGAGCGTCCCGGCTGCCACCATCCAGACAATCGATCTCCAGGACGGCGTCTCCACACACCACCGGTACTGGGAACTGCCCACGGAGTCCGTCGAGTCCGGTGACGCACGCTACTTCACCGAGCGATACGCCGAATTGCTGGAAGCATCGGTACGCGACTGTGCGACAGCGGACACCGAACTCGGCGTCTTCCTCTCCGGAGGCGTGGACTCTGCTGCCGTACTGGCGCTCGCCCGGGATCAACTGGGCGAGGTTCACACCTTCACGGCGCTGAGCGGAGGGACCCGGGAAAACGGGGACGCGGAGTATTCGGCCCGGCTGGCCCGTGAGCTGGGAGTGCACAACCATCAGGTGGTCTTCGGCCCCGACCACGTGCCCACGGCAGACGAATGGGCACGACTGGTCTGGCTGGCCGAAACACCGATGACCGGCCCGGAGATCTACTACAAGCACGAACTGCACCGATTCGCTCGCCAGGAACGGCCGGAGCTTCGGGGGATGCTGCTCGGAGCTGCCAGCGACGAGTTCAACGGCGGTTACTCCGGTGAGATGGGGACGGACTGGGTCTCGTTCCTCGACAGTCTCGAAGGGATGAGCCGCAACACGTGGCACGACCAGGAGCCCCTGCTGCGGCACTGGTGGAAACCAGGCGGCTCGTTCATCAACTCCCGGGCGTTGAGGGAATTGCTGGGTTCTTCCCACGACCCCTACGCCGAGTACCTCACCTCCGAATATCACAAGATCCAGCAGTACAACGTCTGGCACGAAGACCGTACGGCCGCAGGCAGCGGGGTAGAAGCGCGCGTGCCATTCCTCGATCACCGCCTGGTGGAACTGGTGACTGCCGTCCCTCGGGACCTGCGCCCAGATCTGCTCTGGAACAAGAGGATCCTCCGTGATGCGGTGCGGGGGCGTGTCCCCAGCTGGGTTGCGGAGCGGGAGAAGGTCCCCTTCTTCTACGGTCCGGGGACGCGGCACGCGTACAGGATGCTCGTGCGCCTGATGCATCGCGACGGCAGGCAGTTGGTCGAGCGCGCAGTATCGGCGCCGGGCGCGGAGACCTTCCTCGACATCGACGCCATCAGCTCCATGCTGAGCGGTTTGCGCGACGGGGACACCGACTCGGCGTCGGTGGAGATTCTGATGCGGGTCGTCAACATGGGCCTGCTCGCCGACATGGTGGCACAGCCCCCGGCGTTGTCCGACATGTCCGCTGGTTCTGTCCGTACCGCGCTGCCGCACGGTGTGCATCCTGTGGCCGGGACCGAGGAACTGTTCACCCTCAGAGCTTCCCGCCACACACCCGACCAGGTTCCGGTCCGCTCTCCGTCACTGCTGGTGCTGAGCGACCCGGAAGGCACCTGTTACCTGGCGAACGAGGGACAGATCGAGTTCGAGCTCGAACCGCAGGCGCCGATCCTGCGGGTAGTGAACTGCATCGATGGAAAGGCCAGCCTGGCCAAGGTGTTGAGTGAAGCCGGCGTCGCGCTGGCTGATGTCAGTGACGATCTGAACACCTTGCTGGAGCAGCACCTGATTTCCTTCGGCGGATGACGAGGGCTGTTATGTATCTGGAAGCCTTTCAGCAGCAGCTCCTGCCCGGTGATGCCGCAAGCAGGAGCAGCCGCCTCGACTACAACAGCCGCTTCGAACGCTGGGACGATCTCGCCGGGGTCCGCCGCAAGCCGCGCCGGAGCTTCGAAGCGGACGGGACCAAGGGACTCGCCTTGTTCTTCCCGCCGGAGTTGTATCCGGTGGCGCTGCACCCGCTGGTGACCGCCAAGGGCACAACCGCCGTACGTCGCCTTCTCCTACAACGGCTGTACGACTACCTCGCGTTCACAACCGAACTCGAGAGTGTCGCCGTCATCCCGGTGGCCATCAAGATCAGCGCCGGGCAGTCTGGCCTGCTCCTGCCGGAACACATGCGGGCGGACGCCTTCAAGATCGTTACAGATGAGGCGTGGCACGCCCAGTTCTCCAACGACTTCGCGCGACAGATCGCAGGCGAGACTGGCTAC
The DNA here is from genome assembly GCF_018070435.1 of Micromonospora sp. C51. Lineage (NCBI taxonomy): Bacteria > Bacillati > Actinomycetota > Actinomycetes > Micromonosporales > Micromonosporaceae > Micromonospora > Micromonospora sp. C51. The sequence goes on from NZ_JAGPXQ010000015.1 coordinate 50,879, forward strand.
GCCCCTCAGGGCCCGATCCGCACCCCACCAGCCTTCGTGCCCCGGCTCGATGAGCTCGGAGATCGACTGCCCCCGCAGATCAAAGGTGTGGAGTCGCTCCTCTTCGCGATCGTCAGCGAGACGTTGATATCGGGCATCCTCTCGGACATCCCCCGGGACCGACGCCTGCCGCGGTCCGTCTGCGAGATTGTGCGTGACCACGCGGAAGACGAAGGGCGACATCACGTCTACTTCCGATCGCTGCTCCGGCACTTGTGGCCGGCCTTGACGCCTCGGGAGCGCCGTGCCATCGGTCCGATCCTCCCGTCGGTCGTCTATGCCTTCCTCGAACCGGACTACGAACAGGCGGTGACACACCTGACCGCCGTCGGCCTGACCGCGTCGGAGATCGAGCAGGTCATTGCCGAAACCTGGCCGCCGGGGACCGTGCGGGCCGCAGTTGCGGAAGCCGCCTCCCCGTTGGTCCGGTACCTCGCGGAGGCCGGTGTCCTCGACGACGCCCGCACCCAGGAGGAGTTCGAGAGTTCCGGTCTGCTCGACAGCGGCCCCACATCCCACACCGTGGCCGACGGAGCGCCGCTCCTACACATCCCGAGAGAGTTCTCCTGATGACCGTACTGGCTCCTGCCGCCCCCAGACCCGGTATGGAAGGCGTGTTCTGGCGGTTCTGGCTGGCATCGACGGCAGCCAAGACGGGCTTGGCGCTGACATTGGTGGCGCTGCCGCTCGTGGCGCTCACCGTGCTCGGCGCGAGCACCGTTCAGGTCACCATGCTCGCGGCGGCCGGGCAGGTGGCCTGGCTTCTGCTCGGACTGCCCGCCGGCGTCATCGTTCAGAAGTGTCCGCTGCGCGCGCTGCAGGTGACGCTCGGACTCGTGCGCGTGGCCGCGATGGGATCCGTGCCCCTGGCCTGGCTGTTCGGGGTCCTGACCTACTCGCACCTGGTCGTTGTGGCGCTGATCAGCGGATTCGCCACGGTGCTCTTCGACGTCTCCAGTTCGACCTACTTGCCCTCCGTGGTCGACAAGGAAGAGCTGAGCGGCCGCAACAGTCTGGTCTCCGGAACGGAGGCGGTCATTCATACCGGCGGCCCGTCCCTGAGTGGTGTGCTCATCCATCTCATGGGGCCCGTCGGCATCCTGGCGCTCGACTCGCTCAGCAACTTGCTGTCCGCGCTGATACTCAGGACGCTGCCGGAGCGTAGATCGGGTAGGAAGACCCAGACGAAGGCCGTGGTGCTCGTCAAGGAAGGCTGGCACTTCGTGGTCCGGCACCCGGTGATGCGGCCGTGCATGATCTGGGCAACCGCCGTGAACTTCGTCAGCGCTGCGCTGCTGGCGCTCACTCCCCTTTACCTCGTCCGTGAGGCTCACTCGTCCGCGACCGTCGTCGGCTTGGTGATCGCAATGGACGGCGTGGGGGCGCTCCTCGGCTCGGTCGTGGCGACACGACTGGCGGGCCGGATCGGCACAGCGCGCGCCATCTGGAGTTCAGGTCTGCTCGGCGGCGCGTTCGCCCTCCTGATCCCGCTGACGACGTCCACCGGGACTGTCTTCTTCTTCGCGATCGGCAACGCCGGCTTCGCCTTCGGCGTCGTCATCGGAAGTATCATGGCAAGAACCCACCGGCAGACCGAATCACCCCCTGAGCTGCTTCCCCGCGTGATGGCGACGGTCCGTTTCGTTTCCTGGGGTGCGTTGCCGGCTGGGTCTGCGCTCAGCGGCGTACTCGGCGCGGTTCTCGGCCTGCGTCCCGCGTTGTGGCTGGTGTGCGCCGGTGCGCTCATGGCTCCAATGATCATCCTCCTCAGCCGCATTGGCGGGCTCAGGGACCTGGAGGCGTTGCGAGAGCCGCAAGAGGTCAGGGTCACGATCAGCCAACGGCCCTGAATCCGCAGCTTCAAAGGACGGACCCGACTGTGGAGCGCGTCGTGCAGTGACGGAAGAAAGGAACACACGATGAAGAGAACCTCCGCCGACGAATGGCTCGATCCGCTCCGTAAACGGAACCTGCTGCCGGACGAGGTACTCGCGGCCTTCGTCGTCGGCTCGGCCGCCCGTGGGTGGCACAACGCGCGAAGCGACTACGACATCTACATCGTCACCACGTCGCAGCGTGACCCCGGCAAGGGCGACCACATCCCCATCCCGTTGGACCCTCCCTTCCTCATGAGCGAGATCTTCTACGCGCAGAACAAGCGGTGGGAGATCAAATACTGGCTCGACAGCCAGGTCGACCAGATGCTCGACAAGGTCTCCTGGGAAGCCTACGAACGGGGAACGTCCGCCGGCGGCGTGCTCACATTGGCCGAAGAGCTCATGTTTTCCCGCCTGAGCAACTGCCTGCCGCTAATAGGTGAGGAGTGGGTCCACGAGCGTCGGCGACAGCTCGCCAAGTCGGCGTTCCGTTCCTTCCTCCTCGTCCGTTCCCTGGGAGCGGTGGATGACGCCGTCGAGGACGCGCTGGGTCAAATGGAAGCGGGGCACCTGGAATGCGCGGCGATCTCGGCCCGGAACGCCTTCGGGCACGCGATCGACGCGCTGCTCGAGAGTGAAGGCGAATTTGGCAGCCACCAGCCCAAGTGGCGACCCAACCGGTTCAAGGCGGCCGCCCCCGCGGCCGTGTCATTCGAGACGTACTGGGCGCTCGAGACGATGCAGACGTACGACCCGGTTGATCCCAGGCCGTGGATCAAGAGCATCCTCACCTTCTGCCAGGACATCGCCATGGGCGTGGAGGTCTCGTGATGCCCCCGGTCCCGTGCAGCCCCGAGGCTGTGCCTCGGCGGACCCTCGGAATCCGCATCCGGCTTGTCAAGGGCGATCTCCTCATCGGGGAAGAGGACAAGGCCCACCTGCTTTCCGGACCAGCCCAGCTGATCTTCGCCTCCCTCAACGGCGAATGCACCGTTTCCGATGTCTCCAGGCTGATCGCCGAGGAGTACGGCATCGACGAGCAGGAAGCACTCGAGGACGTCCGGGAATTCCTCGGCGACCTCACCGGCAGGGGCTGGGTCGAGTGGTGAACCGTTCCCCTTACCTGATGTCAGCGCCATGATCAGACTCACGGTCGACGACGAGAGCCTGCATACGATGCGTCTGGCGTTCAGCCCGCTGTGGGAGACGATCGGAAGCCTGGGAATTCTCGCCAGGTACCGGGGCGAGGCCCCCTCGCCGTACGCGAACTGGGCGCGCACCGTTCGAGACACGACGCCCGCGAAACTGACCGCCGAGCTCGTTGAGGCATTGCGAGCGCCGCAGCCGTCGTTGATCGTCCCGGCTGCCCTGCCTGTACCGGACCCCACGCGGAACACCATCACGGCCGAGCTCAGCCGCCTGGTGGAGACATCGGGAGGCGACGCCGGTGTGCGCCGTGCCGCGGGTCTGCTGAAGAGGTACTGGGACCACGCGGTCGCCCCCTACTGGACATCGATCCGCTCATCGCTGGAGGACGAAATCCTCTTACGCGGCCGAACTCTCGCCGTGGAAGGGCCCGAAGCGATGCTCCACGAGATCGGCGGACGTGTGCTCTGGTCGAATCCCCTTCTCACGGCGCCCTATCACCGTGACCTGGCGAGCAACCTCACCCGGTCGCGACTCCTTCTGGTGCCGACGGTGTTCGCGGGCGGACTCAGGTTGTTCGTCGAACACGACGATCGGGTGGCCATGTCCTACCAGGCACGCGCGGCAGGATATTTCCACGTGTTGACGGCCCGGTCGGTGCCCCGGGAAACCGAGGACAGGCTGGCACTGCTGCTCGGCAGGGCGCGAGCACAGGTCGTACGCGTTCTGGTGGAGCCGAGGACGACCACGGCTGTGGCCCAGGCACTGGGGCTTGCCAAGAGCACGGTCTCCCAGCATCTCGCGGTGCTGACAGATGCCGGCTTCGTGTGGAAACAGCGGCTCGGCGGCCGGGTCTTCTACCAACTGGACCGCAACGGCCTTGCGCTGCTCAGACAGCTCGGTCTGTGAGGTTCCTCGCCCGGCTGAACGCGAACACGGGCTGCGGTTCGGCCTGCTGAACAACCCCGACTTCGGGAAGGACCTGATGGACGGCATTCGAAGGGACCTAGTCCACGCCGATGACGACCTCGCGCCGATGGCGGCCGCGGCACCCGGACTCGCGTACCGGTGGGCGGCCACGGCTGGTCTGGTGTGGTCGTGAGACGCTTCGTGGTTCTCGGGCTCAGGTCTCTGCGGCGGCGGTGCTACCGGCCGCCCCCCACCCCCGACTGCCGGCCGTCCGACCCACTGGACGAGTTGATCGACGCCGAGGAGTGGGCCCGCGGCGAGCACACGTCCGGCGAGGAACACTTCCCGCACGCCGGACGGTCGTTCCACGTCGAGACGATGACCGAGAACGGCATGCACGACGTCGTCAAGGTGACCGCGTCGAACCCGCACGCGGTCGGCGCTCCCCTCGCGGGCCTGTCCACCGAAGAGCTGGCCGCCGTACGTTCGGTCGTACGCGCCGCGCTCGACCTCACCGGGCACCAAACCGGTCGCGCCGTTACCGAGGTCGCTCTCACCGAGGCCGGTCCACGCATCGTCGCGTTCCGGATCGAGCACACCTGACCTGCGCGGATGTCTCCTTACCGGGAGCAGGGCACCGGAGCGGGAACGATCCGGGACCGGCCACCCGCATTTTGGTCTCACCAGCAGACACGACCTGACAGGGAGACACCATGGGACGCAGGTTCGCCGCTCTGATCGCCGCCGTTGCTGTCATCGCCCTCCTCAGCGCCGTCCACCACGACGGCGACGGCAACCACCCGCTCGCCGAGGACAAGGGCCCTACCGTCATCGAGCAGTGAACCCCGCGGCCCGGAAAACTCCGGGGCACGACGTCGGCTTTCGGGGACGCCGAGAGCCGTGAACAGTCCCTCCGCCGCGGCCCAGTGGGTGCCCGCCGTCAACTCGTCGCCCAGGGCACGGGTCGCCATCGCCATCCCCCTCAGCGCATGGGCCTCCTCCATCCGGTAACCGATGGCCGACGCCACCTCGCATGCCTGTACGTGCAAGGACAGCGCCTTGTCGTGGTCACCACAGGCACCGAACAGTCGGCCGAGCATGTTCGTCACTTTGGCACGGCGCAGCGGTGACGCACTCCGCTCGACCAGGGTCTGTGCCTGGTCGGTGTATTCCCCGCAGGCCTCGGAATCCCCGCGTTGACTGGCGAGTATCGCCGACAGGGCGAGGGTGACCGCGGCCTGGCCGGGGTCCGTCCGCTCGTCGTACAACGTCCGCGCCTCGACCAGGGAGCTCTCGGCCGCCGCCAGTTCGCCCATCCCGACCTGCGCCAGCGCGAGGTCGGTGAGGGCGACGAGTTCCGTCTCGTGCCGGCCGGCTTGCCGGGCCAGCGTGATGGCCCGCCGGGCGCTGCCGGATGCCTCCGCGTAACGGCCCCACTGCTCGTACAACGCGCTCAGCACGGTCAGGCTCTCGGCCTCCGCGCAGGGCGTACCCAACTCGCGCTCCAGGGCGACGGCCGCCTCCAGATGGCCCAGCGCCTGATCGAACTGCCCTCGCATGCTCTCGTGCAGACCGAGGGCGCCCTCGCTGTGCGCCTGGGTGGGGCGGTCTTCCGCGACCACTGCCAGATCCCGGCCCTCACGCGCCGCGCTGACGCCCTCCTCATGCAGACCCAGCTTCCAGCAGGCCACGCTGAGATTGGAGAGGCAGATGCTGAGCAGCCCGGCCTCGCCGATCCGGCGGGCGGCGGCCACCGCGGTGCGGCTGACCCGCCTGAACTCATGCAGGCTGCCCCGCAGGTTCAAGTAGAAGGCCAAGTTGCGGACGAGGAACACCACGTGGCGGTCCAGGGATTCCCGCTCGGCGAGGTCGATGACCGAGACGAGGGTGACGTCCTCCCGCGCGAACCACGCCTGCGCGTCGTCTGCCTGGCGGAAGCTGGGCAGCGAAGCCGCAGACCGGGGCAGCCCGGTGGGGCGTTCGCCGCGGCCGGGAAAGAGGACCGCGCAGGCCGCTTCGCTAGCCGCCAGATAGTAGTCGACCAGCCGCCCGGCGAGGGCCGGTCCGTTCTTCCTCGGCATCCGGTCGTACAGGCTGAGGGCGAAGCTACGCACCAGGTTGTGGTAGGCGTACAGACCCACATCCGGCTGCTGAAGCAGGTGCACGTCCAGCAACCTCTCCAGCCGGTCCTCGGTCTCGCGGACGTCGAGTCCGAGCATGGCCGCGGCGGAGAAGACGTCGACGGCACGGCCGGGATGGACGGACAGCAACAGGAACAGGGAGCGGCAGTCAGCGCCCAATCCCTGGTAGGACAGGCGCAGGGTGGTGGCCACGCCACGCTCGCCGGAGTTGAGCTCGTCCAGCTTGTACGTCTCGTCGCGCAGCCGCTCGACCATGTAGCGCAACGACCACGACGGCCGGTTGCGCAGCCGCGCGGCGGCGATCCGCAGCGCCAGCGGAAGGTGGCCGCAGAGTCGGACCAACTCGGCTGTCTCCGACTGCTCGGCGGCGGTCCGCTCGGCGCCGAGGACCTCCGCGATGAGGCTCGTGCTCTCCTCGGGCGCCATCACGCCGATGGAGATCCACTCCGCGCCGTCCAGGTCCACCAGCCGGGCCCGACTGGTGACGATCACCAGACAGTCGGGGGATCTCGGCAGCAGGCCGATCACCACGGTGACATCCGCGGCGTTGTCCAGCAGGATCAGCATCCGCTTTCCGGACAGCTCCGATTGCCACACCGCCGCCCGTCCCGGCAGGTCGTCGGGGATGCGCTCCTCCGGCACACGGGCGGCGCGCAGCAGGATCTCCAGCGCGGTGGCCGTGGTGACCGGTTGTTCGTAGGGGGTGTGGCCGCGCAGGTCGATGTAGAGCTGCCCATCGGGGAACTCGTCGGCGAGCCGATGGGCAGCGCGTACGGCCAGCGAGGTCTTGCCGGAGCCGCCCATTCCGTCGAGGGCCACAATGCGGGTATGCTGGCCCCGCTTGCGCACACTCGCCGTGATCTGACTCAGCTCCCGTTCCCGGCCGACGAAGTCGGCCAGGTCGTAGGGAAGGTTACGGGGCGGATCGGCGGGCGCGGCGGTCGGCGGCTCGATGGGAGCGGGCGCCGCCAGTGAGGGGTGCTCGCGCAGCATGTTCTCGTACAGTCGGCCCAGCGCCGGGCCGGGGTCGACCCCCAGCTTCTCGACGAGCCGCTCCCGGACTTTGCCGTATTCGTCCAAGGCCTCCGCGCGGCGTCCGGAGCGATACAGCGCCAGCAGCAACTGGCCACACAGCGTCTCGCGCAGTGGGAACCGACCGACATATCCGCGCAGTTCGCTGATCAGCTCCGCGGTCTCGCCGAGCGACAGCCGCAGTTCGAAGTACCGCTCGACGGCGGCCATGTGACGCTCGCCCAGCAGCACCGTGGCGGTCTCGATCACCGGGCCGTCCAGCCCTGACAGCGCTGGCCCGCGCCACAAGGCGAGGCCGGCGCCCAGCGCCTCGGCCGCCTCCCGCAGCCGCCCGCTCGCAGCCAGCTCCTTGCCCTGGTCCAACCATCCGGTGAACTCATGCAGGTCAAGCTGGGTCGGCGTCACCACGGCCGTGTAACCGGGCCCGTCGGTGACGAGCACCTGACCGCCCTCGGGAATCCGGCTGCGCAGATTGGCCACGCTCTTACGGATCTGATGGGCGCCCGTGGCGGGTGGATCCTCACCCCACGCGGCCTCGATCAGCCTCGGTACGGGGAGCATGTGGCCGGCGTCGAGCAGCAGCGTGGCGAGGACCCGGCGCTGGATCGGGCCGCCGAGTTCGAGCCGGACACCGCCAGACCAGGCCTCGAGCGGACCCAGCATGTTGAACCGCAGGCCGCCGCCGTTCATACCCGCCATCCGCAACCCTCCCCCGTGCCGCATCAGCGAAGCGAGCCCCCCTCGTATATGCGGATCATAAGACACCCTTCAATGATTTGGTACCAGCCCGGGATGAGAACGGGAACGGGGCGGCGCAGACTCCGAACTGCGGATGAGTCCTCGAATACGGCCGGTAACCGCCGACAGCGGCGAGTCCGTGCGCTCCGGAGGTGTATCGATGTGATCAACCATTCTCTGGTCGGACCTCGCCTGCTACGCAGCCATACCCAGGAGAAACTCTCCGATCGCTCAGGTGAAAGTGTCCGGACCATCCGCAATTATGCACGTGGGCTGATCCGCAAACCTCGCCGCAGCTCCGTCGACATGTTGCTGGGGATACTCGACCCCGACCTGTGCCGACAGCCGCAGGAGCAGTCGACAGGAGAGCGAGGTGCGGCAGTTGCGCAATTTTGTGACCGCCCGCCAGGTGGTGGTTGGCCGCGCCGGGCCGAACCGGCACGTCGCGGGCCTGCCAGGCGGTGCCGCCGAGCGCGGGCCACTGGTTCGCCGACGGCGTGGCCGTGGCCGAGTCCCGCCGAGGGTCATCTGGACACGTCGGAGACGACGAGGCCTCCGCACGCGGCCCGAGGCCCGGCCGAAGACCGCCACATCGCGGACTTTTTCCATACGAAGCGCCACCAAAGCGCGGCCAGCGGGGAACCGCCCCGTCGAGTTCGAACGAATTATCCAGGAAGCGCGAGCCCGGACCGTTTAGCAAGGCCGGGCCGCATAACCAACACCGCTACAAAAAGCTGAGGATCACCGTGCGTATGCGTCGTGAGGCAGACAGTTGTGCGCTGCCTTGCGGAGGTCGATTGACGAGGGGACTCCAGCCTTGAATCAGGTTGATGCGATGTCGATATCAACTCTCTACGAAGACCCGATGCCCCAGGCCGACGGCGGCGCAATGGACGAGTTCCCCGCCGGGCGGGGGCCCTGGGTCGTCCAGTTGGCCCGCCTCTCGCTCGGTCGGTCACCACGGCTGGGTGGAACAGACGAGGAGCATGTCGCGCGCCTCGCGGAGGTCGACGGTGAACTCCCGCCGATCATCGTGGACCGGCGGACGATGCAAGTGGTCGACGGCGCCCATCGATTCATGGCCGCGGCGCTCAACGGAAGAGCATCCATCAGCGTCGAGTTCTTCGACGGCACCGCCGAAGACGCGTTCCTCCGCGCCGTCGAGGCGAACGTCACGCATGGACTCCCGCTGTCGCGCGCCGAACGGCGCGCCGCCGCGGCTCGAATCATCGCGTCGCACGCCGAGATGTCCGATCGGGCGATCGCCAAGGTCGTCGGCATGGCGGCCAAGATCGTTGCAGAGATACGGCACGCGGCCCAGGACGTGTCGTCGCTGCCGGCCGCCCGGGTGGGACGCGACGGCAGATCCCGGCCGTCGAGCACAGTGGAAGGCCGGCTCAAGGCCGCCAAACTGCTGGAGGACCATCCACAGTCATCGCTGCGAGAGGTGGCGAAGAGCTCTGGGATATCGCCGAGCACGGTGGGCGATGTGCGCCGCCGGCTGGCACGAGGCGAAGACCCGGTACGGCAGGCGCACGCGTCCGACGAGAGCCGCCGACCGGATCCGCCCCGGTCACTCCGGCCAGTCGCAACGCCGGACGCCCGGGTGTCGCCGGCCCGGCGCCGCTTGGAGTCGCGCCCGCTGCGGGCCTCGCTGCCGACGGTGGCCGATCCGGCCAGCGTCGTCACCAAGCTCGCCCATGACCCCTCCCTGCGCTACAACCAGGCCGGACGCCAACTTCTGCGATTGTTGCAGGCGAACGCGTCAAGCCTGCGGGAATCGGCCTCTCTCGCCTCGGCGGTGCCTTCATACAGTGTGCCGATCATGGTGCAACTCGCGCGGCGGTACGCGCAGCTGTGGGACGACTTCGCTCAGGAACTCGAAGGGTCCGCTCGTCTCATGCCCGAGAGCAGAGTGAGGGGGGCGTAGCTCTCCAATGTCCCGCATCGGCCGGTGGAAATTCCAAGTGACTCCGACATGGCATGGGGAATGGGTACGCACCCGATGACTGAACCGTCCGATACTCTGCACCCGGCGATCTCTTCGGAGGGGGCGGCTCATCCCGGTCAGCAGGATGCCGGTTTCCTGATCCGCGGCAAGTACGTCCTGACCTCGTCCGAGCCAGAGATGATCTCGGACGGTGCCGTGCGAGTGGTGGGCGACACGATTGCCGACATCGGGTCGTTCGCAGATCTGTCCGGCAGGTTTCCTTCCTGTGCCGTTCTCGGCGGGCCCAACGATATCGTCACTCCCGGTTTCATCAACACTCACGGGCACTTCTCCGAAGCCCTCGTCACGGGAATCGCGGAGAACTACGCTCTCGGCGACTGGCTTCGGGTCCTGATCGACGCCGTCGCCCCGCGCCTCGACCGGGAAAGTGCCTTCATCGGTACGCTGCTCGGCGGTGTTCAGATGCTGAGGACCGGGATCACGCTGACGAACGACATGTTCGTCTGCGACCCGAGGACGACACCCGTCACGCCTGGAGTCGTCCAGGGCCTGGAGGAGCTGGGCCTGAAGGGCATCGTCTCCTATGGCGCGAGTGATCGGCGGTCAGGGACTTCAGTGGAGGGCGTGCTCGCCGAACATGCCGCGCTACGTGAGGCCGCGGCCAGCAGCACGCTGTGCCGGTTCCGCGTCGGTATAGCGACGGTGGCCGCGCAAGCCCCGTCGATGTTCGCGCGGTCGGTTGACCTCGCATCGTCGTATGAAGACGGAGTTCACATCCACCTTCATGAATCACGAGAGGAGATCGAGTTCATCCGGGAGTCCCGGCACATGAGCCCGATCGCGTACTGCGCGCAGCACGGACTGTTCGATTCGCCGACACTCGCCGCACACTGCGTCTGGCTCGCGGACGCCGACATCCGTCTCCTGGCGTCGTACGGCGTCGGCGTAGCGTACAACCCGGTGTCGAACATGATCCTCGCGTCGGGGGTGTGCCCGGTTGCACGGCTGCGTGGCAGTGGGATCAAGGTCGGGCTCGGCGTCGACGGCCCGGCCAGCAATGACCGCCAGGACATGTTGGAAACGATCAAGACCGGCGTCCTCCTCCAACGTCTGGATCAGCTCGACCCCGCCGCGCTGACTGCGCGTGCGGCCCTCCGCATGGCGACCATCGAAGGTGCCGCCGCGCTGAACCTGGACAACGCGGTCGGTTCACTTGACCCCGGAAAGGCCGCCGACCTGGTTGTCTTCGACGGTGGGTCACCGGCCCTCGCCAATGTCCACGACCCGTTCCAGGCGATCGTCTACTGCGCGGGAGCTCGCGAGGTGAAGGACGTATGGGTGGCGGGACAGCGACGGGTCGCCGACGGCGAGTTGCCGGGCGTCGACGTGACCGCTCTGGTGCGCGAATCGCGCAAGCTGGCCCGCTGCCTGGCTCAGCGGGCCGACCTCGGGGCACTGTCGTTGCTCGCGGCACCGGGCTGAAAGGAAGCTTCGGCGCGTTCGGGCCAGCCGGAGTGGGGTGTAGGCGGCGAGGATCATCCAGGTCCAGCGGTCGGCGTCATCAGCCGCGCGACTACCGCCGCGCCGCCCACACATTGGCCGACGTCGCATCCGGCATCACCAACCTGGCAACATAATTCTCGCCGGCTGACCACCGGCCCCGCCCCAGGGCAACGCCTCCCACCTGGTTGCGAGACGTCCCCTAGACTGCCCGATGGCACATGGCAGCGTGTCACACACGATGGGAAAGCCACAGCGAAGCCGGGCGACCTCCACAGATCGTTCGGCGACATGGAAGGACGAATGCTGATGAGGTCGGCGGAAATCCGCAAACGCTGGCTCGGATTTTTCGAGGAGCGCGGGCACACGGTCGTGCCTTCGGCACCGCTAATCGCGGACGACCCGACCCTGCTGCTGGTACCTGCAGGCATGGTGCCTTTCAAGCCATACTTTCTCGGCCAGGAGAAGCCGCCCTTTCCGCGGGCCACAAGCATCCAGAAATGCGTTCGCACCCCGGACATCGACGAGGTTGGCAAGACTACTCGCCATGCCACTTTCTTCCAAATGTGCGGCAATTTCTCGTTCGGTGACTATTTCAAGAAGGAAGCGATCACCCTCGGTTGGGAACTGCTGACCTCCCCGCAGGACGCGGGCGGCTACGGCATGGACCCCGAGCGGCTGTGGATCACCGTCTTCCACGAGGATTCCGAAGCCGAGGCGATCTGGCGCGATGTCGTCGGCGTCCCGCCGGAGCGGATCCAACGCCTCGGCATGGGGCCGAACTTCTGGTCCATGGATGTGCCCGGGCCCTGCGGACCTTCGTCGGAGATCTGCTACGACCGCGGCCCTGAGTACGGCCCCGAAGGCGGCCCGGCTGTCAACGACGAGCGCTACATCGAACTGTGGAACCTCGTGTTCATGCAGTACGAGCGAGGTGAAGGAACCGGAAAGGAGGACTTCGAGATCCTCGGCCCGCTGCCGGCGAAGAACATCGACACCGGCCTCGGCCTCGAGCGGCTGGCGATGATCCTCCAGGGTGTGAACAACATCTTCGAAATCGACACCTCGCGTGCCGTCATCGACAAGGCGACCGAGCTGACCGGAGTTGCGTACGGCACGGATCCGAAATCGGATGTCTCGCTCCGCATCGTTTCGGACCACATGCGGGCCTCGGTGATGCTCGTCGGGGATGGGGTCACACCCGGCAACGAGGGCCGCGGCTACGTGCTGCGCCGGATTCTGCGCCGCGCCATCCGCAATATGCGTCTACTCGGCTCCACCGGGCCGGTGGCCAAAGACCTGCTCGACACCGTCCTCGAAATCATGGGTGAGCAGTATCCCGAACTCCTGGCGGACCGCTCGCGTATCGAAATCGTCGTGCTGGCGGAAGAGGCCGCATTCCTCAAGACACTGAAAACCGGCACCGCCATCCTCGACGAGACGGTCATCGAGACCAAACGCCGCGGCTCCTCCGTCCTGGGCGGCGACCAGGCGTTCATGCTGCACGACACTTACGGCTTCCCCATCGACCTGACCCTGGAAATGGCAGCCGAGCAGGGCCTGCAGGTCGACGAGGACAGCTTCCGGCAGCTCATGAAGCAGCAGCGGGACCGGGCCAAGGCCGACGCTAGGGCGAAGAAGGCCGGCCACGCCGACCTGTCCGCCTACCGGGGGGTTGCGGACCAGGCCGGGGCCGTCGAGTTCACCGGATACGAGTTGTTGGAGGACGAGGCTTCGGTCGTCGGCCTGCTGGTCGACGGCGTCCCTTCGCCCGTGGCGTCCGAGGGCGACGACGTCGAGATCGTCCTGGACCGGACGCCTTTCTACGCCGAGGGCGGCGGCCAGTTGGCCGACCACGGCCGAATCCAGACACATGCGGGCGCGACCGTGACGGTTCACGACGTGCAGCAACCGGTGCCCGGCGTCCTCGTGCACTCGGGCAGGGTGCTGGTCGGCGAAGTCACTGTCGGCTCGACGGTGCTCGCGACGGTTGACGTGGAGCGCCGTCGTGCCGTCTCCCGCGCGCACTCGGCGACTCACCTGACGCACCAGGCGCTCCGTGACGCGCTCGGCCCGTCGGCCGCGCAGGCTGGCTCGGAGAACTCGCCCGGGCGGTTCCGCTTCGACTTCGCCTCACCGTCCGCGGTGCCCCACTCCGTGCTCGCGGACGTCGAGCAGGAGATCAACGAAGTGCTGGCCCGGGAACTGGAGGTGACGGCCGCGGTGATGCCCCTGGAGGAGGCTCGCAAGCAGGGGGCTGTCGCGATGTTCGGCGAGAAGTACGGCGACCGGGTGCGCGTTGTCACCATCGGCGACTACTCAAAGGAACTGTGCGGCGGAACGCATGTTCGCAACACCGCGCAACTCGGCTTGGTGAAGCTGATGAGCGAGTCGTCCATCGGCGCGGGCGTACGACGAGTCGAGGCACTGGTCGGCGTGGACGCGTACCGCTTCCTGGCCCGCGAGCACACGTTGGTGAGGCAGCTGACCGAGTTGGTCAAGGGCAAGCCGGAGGAACTGCCGGACAAGATCGCCGGCATGATGGCGCGCATCCGGGAGGCGGACAAGGAGATCGACCGCTTCCGGCTGGACCGTCTCCTGCGGGCGAGTGCATCGCTTGTGCAATCGGCCGAGCACGTCGGCGGCGTTGCGCTGGTCGCGGCGAGGGTGGGCGACGGGATCGCCATGGACGATCTGCGGCGGATGGCACGGGATGTATGTGAGCGGTTCCCGTCCACGGAGGCTGTGGTCGCCTTGTTCTCCATCAAGGACGGCCGCCCGCTGTGTGTGATCGTGGTGAACGAGAAGGGGCAGGCGCGCGGACTGAAAGCCGGCAAGCTGATCCGTACGGCGATGACGGTCCTCGGGGGGCACGGAGGCGGCAAGGACAGCATGGCGCAGGGTGCGGGCACCGACCCGGGCGCCGTGGACCAGGCCATCGCCGCGGTGCGCCAGGCCGTCCTCGCGCAGAGTCCGTCGTAGCACAAGTAGAACCGTCAGCTTCTTCGGTTACCCCAGAACGCGACCGAAAGCGCTCTGGGGTAACCGAACCTGCTGCCAGAACAGTCCCGAATCAGCCCTTCAGGAGCTGTCTCGCCATGACGATCCGCTGCACCTGGTTCGTGCCCTCGTAGATCTGGGTGATCTTGGCGTCCCGCATCATCCGCTCGACGGGGTAGTCACGGGTGTAGCCGTAGCCGCCGAGCAGTTGGACCGCATCGGTGGTGATCTCCATCGCGGCGTCCGAGGCGAAGCACTTGGCCGCCGCGCCGAAGTAGGTCAGGTCGGCGTCGCCGCGCTCGGAGCGGCCGGCAGCCGCGTACGTCAACTGCCGGGCCGCCTCCAGTTTCATGCCCATGTCGGCGAGCATGAACTGCACGCCCTGGAACTCGGCGACCGCCTTGCCGAACTGCCGACGCTCGGCGACGTACCCCTTGGCGTAGTCGAGCGCACCCTGCGCGATGCCCACCGCCTGTGCGGCGATGGTGACCCGGGTGTGGTCCAGGGTCTTCATCGCGGTGGCGAAGCCGGTGCCTTCGGCGCCGATCATCCGGTCCGCCGGGATCCGGACATTGTCCAGGTAGACCTCGCGGGTCGGGGAGCCCTTGATGCCCAGTTTCTTCTCGGGCGCGCCGAAGCTCACCCCCGGATCGGACTTCTCGACCACGAAGGCGGAGATACCCCTGGACCGGGCGGTGGGGTCGGTCGTCGCGAAGACGGTGTAGAACTCCGAGACACCGGCGTTGGTGATCCATCGCTTCACGCCGTTGAGCACCCAGTGATCGCCGTCACGTACCGCCCGGGTGGTCATCGCCGCCGCGTCGCTGCCCGCCTCCGGCTCGGAGAGGCAGTACGAGAACATCGCCTCGCCGCTGGCGACCGGAGTCAGGTAGCGGCGCTTGAGATCGTCGGAGCCGGCCAGCAGCAGCGGCATGGTGCCCAGCTTGTTCACCGCCGGGATCAGCGAGGACGAGGCGCAGGCCCGGGCGACCTCCTCGATCACGATCGCCGTGGCCAGCGCGTCCGCTCCGGCCCCGCCGTACTCGACCGGGATGTGCGGCGCGTGGAAGTCGGCGGCACGTAGCGCGTCGTACGACGCCTTCGGGAACTCACCTGTCTCATCGGCCTCGGCCGCGTGCGGAGCCACCTTGGCCGCACAGACCTCACGGACCGCTTCCCGGATCGCCTCGTGCTCCTCCGGCAGGCGGTACGCGTCGAACGACTGCTCTGCGGCCATGTCAGCCCCTCCCCTTCACCGCTATCATGCGCAGTCTGTAGCGTCACCTGGACACCCACCGCGCAGACTGAAGGATAACGACCACAGTTCAGGCGATGTTACCGGCGCGTAGGCTGGGGCAAGGCGAAACTCTGAAGCCACTCGGCGATGATGGAACCCAGCAGACGACCACCACCTCTCCGGCGCCCCGCCATGGCGCCGCAAAGGAATGCGACGCAGCCACGCGGCGCCAGTGTGAGCGGAGAAGACAGGCGTGACCATCCCGTACCCGAACACCCAGCCGGTGCCCGCCATCGCGGCGGTCACGCCCCCCTCGGGCGCCTCCCGCCCCCGGGTGACCTTCCTGGGCACCGGCTACCTCGGCGCGACCTACGCCATCTGTTACGCCGAACTCGGCTACGAGGTGCTCGGGTTCGACGTCGACGCGGACAAGATCGCCAAGCTGAACGCGGGTGAGGTGCCGATCCACGAGCCCGGCCTGGACGAGTTGCTGCGGCGCAACCTGGCCGCCGGTCGGCTGCGGTTCAGCACCGACATCGCCGAGACCGCCGAGTTCGGTGACGTGCACTTCATCTGCGTCGGCACCCCCCAGCGGGCCGACGGGATGGGCGCCGACCTGTCGTACGTCGAGGCGTCGGTCACCGGCCTGGCGCAGCACCTGACCCGCAAGGCGCTGATCGTCGGCAAGTCCACCGTTCCGGTCGGCACCGCCGAGTGGGTGGAGCAACTCGTCGGTAAGCACACCCCCGCCGACCTCGGCGTCGAGGTGGCCTGGAGCCCCGAGTTCCTCCAGGAGGGCTTCGCCGTCGATGACGTGCTGCGCCCCAACCGGATCGTCGTCGGCGTCAAGAGCGAGTGGGCCAACGGCATGCTCTACGCCGCCCACAAGGGCGTGTTCGACCTCGCCGCCACCGAGGACCGCGAAGTGCCCCTGGTGGTCACCGACTTCGCCACCGCCGAACTGGTCAAGGTCGCCGCGAACGCCTTCCTCGCCACCAAGATCTCCTTCATCAACGCCATGGCCGAGGTCTGCGAGGCCTCCGGCGGGGACGTCACCCAACTCGCCAAGGCCATCGGCTACGACCCCCGCATCGGCAACCGCTTCCTCCAGGCCGGCCTCGGCTTCGGCGGCGCCTGCCTACCCAAGGACATCCGCGCGTTCCAGGCCCGCGCCCAGGAACTCGGCGCCGGCGAGGCCCTGCGCTTCCTGCACGAAGTCGACCTGATCAACCTGCGCCGCCGTACCCGCGTCCTGCAACTCGCCGCCGACCTGCTCGGCCGCCGTTCCGGCCCGGCCGGCCCCGACCTGTCCGGCACCCGCATCGCCGTGCTCGGCGCCACCTTCAAACCAAACACCGACGACGTACGCGACGCCCCCGCCCTCGCCGTCGCCGCCCTGCTCCACAAGGCCGGCGCCAACGTGCACGTCTACGACCCCCAGGGCATGGAGAACGCCCGCCGGGCGGTGCCGGAACTGACCTACGAGCCCGACATGGCCGAGGCGGTCACCGGCGCCGACCTGGTCTGCGTCCTCACCGAATGGGCCGACTTCCGCAACGCCGACCCCAGCCACCTCGGCGACCTGGTCGCGGGCCGCCGCATCGTCGACGCCCGCAACTGCCTCGACCCCGCACTGTGGACTCAGGCCGGCTGGGAATACCGCGGCATGGGGCGGCCTTGATCGACCCGTTCGGTGATGTTGGCGCTTGACCCGCCGACAACTGTCGAATTCCCGGCCCGCTTTGGGCATGCTGCGACAGTGGGAATCCACAGTGCGGGTGGAGGGGTGTCGTGGCGAACTTTCAGTGCCCTTCGTGCGGCCGGGGGATCAAGCCGGCGGTTCGCTGCCCGCACTGCGGCGCGCACCAGCCACAATGGGCCGATCATCTGGCGGAGATCGAACGATCCATCGCGGAGCTGAAGGCCCGCGAGGCCGCTATCGCCCGTGAGCAACGGCAGCTCGCCGCGAAGATGCAGGCCGCGCTCTTCCAGCGGGACATCCTCTCGCACGCCGGTAGTCAGGGTGACGAGCGGCTCCGGCAGGCCACCCGGCCCCGCCGCGTGCTACGTCGTCGGCCGCCGCGGCGCCCCACGTCGGAGGATGCGTCGCCATCCCGCGACGGAGCGACTCCGCCGCCCCGGGTCCCCCGGCAGGGCGCGGGCGCCCAGGGGCCACCGCCACCGACCGAACCCGTCTGGTTGGACGCCGACGACCCTGAGCACCCTCCGGAAGCCTCCTCACGGGAGGTCCAGAACATCCCGCTCGGCCTCGGCGCGCTGCTGCTCGGCGTCGCCGCAGTGGTGTTCGCCGTGGTCGCCACCAGCTCGATGGACGCGTTGGCCCGACTCGGCATCCTGCTGCTCGCGACGGTACTGATGCTGCTCGCCCCGCCGGTGCTGGTCCGGCGCGGGTTGACCTCCACGGCCGAGACCATCGCCGCGGTGGGTCTGCTTCTGGTACCGCTCGCGGGGTACGCGTTGTGGGCCGTGGACCGGATCGGCAACGGCGGCGCCTCCGGTGCCGTCTTCGCTGGAGTGATCTTCGCGGTGACCGCTGCCGTCTCGGTCGGCTACGCCGGGTGGACCAGGCTGCGCGCACCCCGGTTCGCCACCGTGCTGGCCGCCCAGCCGGTGGTGCCGCTGCTGGCGTACGACCGGATCACCGGCCCGGCGGGCTGGGCGCTGGTGCTGACCGTGGTCGCGTTGCTCGACCTGTGGCTGGCCCGTTCGCCGGTAACCGTGGAGCAGCCACTCGCCGATGGTGTGGCGGACTCCGGCCGGTCGGCAGCGCCCCGGCAGCGGTCGGCCGAGGAGAGCCAGGCCGACCGCCGGCCGGAGGCGGCGCCGGAGGAGGGCGGCGAACTGCTGGACCTCACCGTCGGCGGCACCGCGACCGGACCGACCCGACCGGTGCCCGGGCTGCGGGCACTGACCTGGGTGCTGCACGGAGTGGCGGTCGCCCTCGCCCTGGCGTACGCGGTGACCGCCCTGCTGCGGACCACCACCGTGCCGGGCGCGACCGGTGCCGGCCTGGTGCTCCTCCTCGCCGCCGCGGTCTGCCTGGCCGGGACGCTGGTGCTCCGCCGCCCGCCCCTGCCCGACCTGGGCGCGGGCGTGTTCACCCTCGCTGTCATCGGCGCCCTGGGGCGGATCGCCTCGGTGGCGCTGCCCGGTCGGGCCCTGCTACTGATCGCGGCGGTCATCACGGTCACCGGTCTGGCGGTCCGGGCGGTACCCGAGTCCGCCCGCCGGGGTCCCCAACTGGCCTCTGCGGTGGCGCTCACGGTCAGCGGGGTGGTGGTCGCCGGCAGTGCGCTGCGGGCCGGGATCGCCCCCGTCCAGGCGGCGCTGCCGGCCTGGGCGGCGGACCTCGACCGGTACCCGGCCGAACTGGCCGCCGCCGTGGGACCGGCCGCCTGGCAGCTCGCCGCCAGCGCCTTCCTGCTGACCGTGGCCGCGGTGCTGGCGCTGCCGCCGGAGATCCGCCGCGAGTTCGCGGTGACCGGTGCGGCGCTCACCGCGCTGGCCGTACCGGCCTCCTTCGGGCTGGCCTGGACGTTGGCGCCGTGGCCGATGGTGCTGGCCGCGATCGGCATCGGGGCGGCTGGCCTCTCCGCGCGTACGCCCCGCGCTGCGCTGGCGCACGCGGTGGCCGCCGCCGTGGTCGGGCTGGTCGGCGCGGGCGCGGCCCTCACCCGGCCGGCGCTGACCGCCGCCGTGCTGATCACCCTCGTCGTGGCCGGTGCGCTGATCGCCGCCGCTCCCCGGATCCGGCTCGCCCCGGCAGCGGCGGACACCGTATCCGCCTGGGCCGCCGGAGGTGCCGCCTTCGCCCTGCCCGGAGCGGTGGCCGCCTTCGTGTCGGCCACCCTGCCGGTGGACACCACGCCGACCCCGGCGAGCCTGCGCGAGGCGACCGTACCGGTGCTCGCGGCCAGCTTCCTCGCCTGCTGCGTCACGCTCGGCTACGCCGCCGTCGTGCAGGTGTCGCAACGCCAGATCCCGGTACCGCTGTCGGTGGGCACCGGTCTGGGCGCGTTGGTGGTCGCCGCGGCCGGTTTCGGCTCGCCAGGCGCCACCGTGGCGGACGCCTGGGTCGGCGCACTGCTGCTGGTCTCCGCGGTGCTGCTCTTTCTGGCTCCGTCGATCGACACCGGTCGCCGCTCCGATCTGACCCTGGACGGTTCCGACCTGGCGGCCGCTGCGGTGACCGCCACGCTGGTCGCCACCCTGTTACGGATCGGCACCGTGCTCGCGCCCAGCGGGCAGCTCGCCGTCGCCGCCGCGCTGGTCCTGGTGGTCGCCGTGGCGGCTCGGGCGATGCCCGAGGAGTGGCGACGCGGGCCGGTGCTCGGCCTCACGGTCGGTGGGTTGCTGATCGGGCTGCTGGCCGGCTGGATGGCGCTGCGCGGCGGCGTCGGCGTGCTGGCCACACCCGGCCCGATCTGGAACGGTGACCTGAGTGGTTGGCCGGCTGCGCCGACCGGCGGTACGACCTGGCAGGGACCGATCGCCCTGGTGCTGCTCGCGGTCGCGGCCGGCATCCTGCTGCCCCCGCCCTGGCGCTGGGACGTGGCCGGCGTGGCGGTGGTGCTCGCCACGATCGGTGCCGCCGCCGCGTTCGAGCTTCCCTGGTGGTCGCCGGTCCTGATCGGCGGCATGGTCGCCACCATCTTCGGGATGGCCGCGGTCGCCACGATCGATCCCCGGGCGGCGCTGTCCCGGATCACTGTGGCCGGGGTGGTAGCGCTGCATGCGGCCGGCGCCGGGCTGGTGCGGCCGTGGACGACCGCGCTGGCCCTGGGCAGCATCGTCCTGATCGGCGCGGTGGTGGCCGCGCTGGCCCGCAACATGGCCGAGCCACTCGTCGAGGACATCGAGGCGGAGGGCATGCCGCCGCACCTGGCGCAGATCGGTGGCGCGGGTGTGTGCGCGGCGCTGTTGGCGCTGCCGGGTGCCATCGCCGCTTTGGCCGTCGAGTTCGGCCACACCCCGCAGGTGGTGCTCACCGCCGGCCTGGCCGCATCCAGTCTCGGCCTGGCCGCGGTGGCCGCGGCCCGTCGGCAGGTTCCGCAGTACCTGCCCTGGGCCAGCGCCGGCGTGGTCGGTGGGGCGAGCGTGACCGCGCTCGCCGCCGTACCGATCGCCCTGCCCGTCGGGGTCTACGCCGCAGCGGCGGCGCTGCTCGGTGTGCTCGCCGAACTCGTCCGAGGGGCGACCGAGCCGCCGGTCGGCGCGGCCCAACCGGTACGCCGCTGGACCGTGCTGCTCGACGGGGCGCTGCGCCGGCTGCCCGACGACAACCGGCGCCGGTGGCGGGTGAGCCCGGCCGCCGGTGCGCTGGCCGCCGCCGCCCTGCCGACCGTACTGGCCCTGGTCTCCATCGCCCCGGCGCTGATCGCGGCCCTCGTCGATCCGCATCGCACCGTCGGCCGGATCTGGCAGGGACCACCGGCGGCCCTGCTCGACCCGCCGCCGGCAGCGGTCAACCCGACCCATGTGCTCACCGCGCTGCTGCTCACCGCGACGGCGGCCCTGGCCGCCACCGGGTTCAGCGGTGGCCGTCGGTCCCGGGCCGTGCCGGTGGTGCTGCCCGGCGCCGCAGTCACCCTGCTCATCGCCCCGATCGCGCTGGGCGGCGGCTGGCCGGCGAGCACCCTGTCGGCGCTGGCGGTGTTCACCATCTCGATGCTGGGGCTGGCGCTGACGCCGCCGCCGGCCCTGGTGGAACGGGCCCGCTCGTTGCGACTGGCCCGGGTCCTGGTCTTCGTGATCGGGCTGGCGGCCGGCGGAGCCGGCCTCGCCGGCAGTCTCGCCACCCGGCAGCTGACCCTGTTCACCCTCGGCGGTGCGGTCGGGGTCGGGCTGGTGGCAGCCCTCTACGGCCTCACTTCCCGGGCCCGTCTGCTCGGCTGGTTGTTCGCCTCGCTGATGGCGCAACTGTTCGTGCTCACCGCCGGCCTGGTGGCCGGGCTCGCCCCGGTCTGGTCGGCGTTCGGGGTGCTGGCGGTCGGCGCGGCGTTGCAGGTCTTCTCCGCCACTCTCCCCCGGCTCCGCCGTCCGGAGGCGCGTCGCGAGGCGGCGACCGTGGAGTGGAGCGGCCACGCCGCCGCGCTGATCGCGCTGGCGCTGGCCTTCGATTCACCTCGGCACATCGCCGCGCTGCTCGCCGCCTGGGGTGCGGTCCTCGGCCTCGCGGCGACCCGGCCCGGCCGCCGGCCGACGGAGCGACGGGTTCTGTTCTGGGCGGTGGTGCTCTGCGAGATCACCGCCTGGTGGATCCTGATGCGGGTCGCCGACGTGGCCCTGCCCGAGGCGTACACCCTGCCGTTCGCCGCGCTGGCCCTGCTGGTGGGGGTGCTGGAGCTACGCCAGCGCACCGACCTGAGCAGCTGGGTAGCGTACGGGCCGGCGCTGCTCGCCGCCTTCGTGCCGACCCTGGCGATCGTGCTGGCCACCGATTCGAGCACGATGCGCCAGGTGCTGCTGCTGCTCGGCGCGGTCGCGGTGCTGGTCTTCGGCTCGATGACGCAGCAGCAGGCACCGGTCATCGTCGGTGCGGTGGTCACCGCCATCGCGGCCGTGCACGCGCTGTTCAGCCTCGGTCCGTGGCTGGCACTGATCCCGGTCGGCTTCCTGCTGCTCATCCTCGGTGCCAGCAACGAACGCCGACGCCGCGCCCAGGAACGCCTACAGACCGCGCTTCGCGGCATGCGCTGAGTGTGGCGTCAGGCCAGGGAGGCGCGGAGTGCGGCGTCCTTCTCGGCGACCAGCTGCTCCAGGTCGGCCTGGTACGCCGACATCCGGTCGAGCAGGGCGCGGTCGGCGGTGGCGAGGATGCGGACGGCGAGCAGCCCGGCATTGCGGGCATTGCCGATGGACACGGTCGCCACCGGCACGCCGGCCGGCATCTGCACGATGGACAGCAGCGAGTCGATGCCGTCGAGGTGCTTCAGCGGCACCGGTACGCCGATCACCGGCAACGGGGTCACCGACGCGACCATGCCGGGTAGCGCCGCCGCGCCACCGGCCCCGGCGATGATCACTTTGAGCCCACGGTCGGCGGCAGCCCGACCGTAATCGATCATCTTGACCGGGGTTCGGTGCGCCGAGACCACCTCGACCTCGTACGGCACCTCGAACTCGGTGAGCACCTCGGCGGCAGCCTTCATCGTCGGCCAGTCCGAGTCGCTTCCCATGATCACACCGACCGTGCTCACGCTGCTCATTCCTCCGGTGTTCCGTCCCGCAGCCAGCGGGCGGCCCGGGCGGCCCGGGCGCGTACCTCATCCAGATCGTCGCCGAGCACCGTGACATGACCGATCTTGCGACCCGGCCGCACCTGCTTGCCGTAGAGATGGACCCGGGCGGTCGGCTCGGCGGCGAAGAGGTGGTGCAACCGCTCGTCGACCGACATGCCGCCGGGCTGACCACCGAGCACGTTCGCCATCACCACCGCCGGAGCGGTCAACGACGTGTCGCCCATCGGGTAGTCCAGCACGGCACGCAGGTGCTGCTCGAACTGCGACGTCCGGGCACCCTCGATGGTCCAGTGCCCCGAGTTGTGCGGGCGCATGGCCAGTTCGTTGACCACGAGCCGACCACCGCCCGGTGCCGCCGAGTCGGCCACCTCGAACAGCTCCACCGCAAGCAGGCCCACCACGCCGAGCGCGGTGGCCACGTCGATGGCGAGCTGCTGCGCGGCAACCGCCAGTTCCTCGGCCAGGCCGGGCGCCGGTGCCAGCACCTCGACGCAGATCCCGTCGCGCTGGACCGTCTCGACGACCGGGTAGACCGCTACCTGGCCGAACGGCGAGCGCGCCACCTGCACGGCCAGTTCCCGGCGCAGTGCCACCCGCTCCTCGACGATCAGCTTCGTGCCGCCGGCGAGCAGCGTCTGCGCCAACTCGGTCGCGGACGCCGGGTCGGTGGCCGGCCACACGCCCCGCCCGTCGTACCCACCACGGGCGGCCTTGAGCACGACCGGCCAGCCGACCTCGTCGCCGAAGCTGACCAGATCGGTGGGGGACGCGACCGGTCGCCAGCGCGGATTCGGCGCGCCCAGGGTGCCGAGCCGTTCCCGCATCACCTGCTTGTCCTGGGCGTGCACCAGGGCGTCGGCGGGCGGGAACAGCTTCACCCCCTCGCCGGCCAGGGTGCGGATGTGTTCGGTCGGGACGTGCTCGTGGTCGAAGGTGACCACCTCACACCCCTTGGCGAAGGTGCGCAGCGCGGCGAGGTCGGTGTGGTCGCCGTACTGGACGTCGGCGGCGACCAGGGCCGCCCCGTCATCCGGGGTGAGCGCGAGCACACGCAGTGACTGGCCGAGGGAGATGGCAGCCTGGTGGGTCATCCGGGCCAGCTGGCCGCCGCCCACCATGCCGACAACGGGCAGACCGGTACGGGAATCCATAGCGGCGTCAGCCTAACCGGGCCGGTCGCGGCACCGAGCGGCGGATCCGACTCACCGCAGCTGCCCCACCAGCTCCTCGACACCGGTCACCGGCCGCTGGCAGACGAACCCCCGACAGACGTACGCGGCGGCCCGCCCGTCGACAAGTGGACGGCCGGCCAGCAGCGGAACCCCCGGCTGGTCCGGGGAGCCCGCCACGATCACCGCACCGGGTGGAGCGTGCCGGTACGCCGCGGCCACCAGCGGGTCACCCGCCACGTCCTCGGTCGCCACCGCGATCTCGTACGGGCCGGAGAGCAGCGCCTCACCCACGGTCGCCGCGTACCCGGTGAAACGGGCGTGCCGCCCGACGATCGGCGCGACGGTGGACAGGGCCGCCTCGGCGGCCTCGCGGTAGCGGCTCTCCCCGGTCAGCGCCGCGTACGCGACCAGGCCGGCGACGATCGCGGACCGGCCGGAGGGGGTGGCGTTGTCCGTCGGATCGGCCGGCCGGGCGACCAGTTGTTCCGCGTCGTCGGCGGTGTCGTGGAACGCCCCGCCGGGCGCGGCGAAGTGGGCCAGCGCGGCGTCGACCAGCTCACCGGCCAGTTCCAGCCACCGTCCCTCGCCGGTGACCTGGTGCATGGCGCAGAACGCCTCGGCCACGCAGCCGTAGTCCTCCAGTACCCCGGCCGGATCGCCGACCCGGCCGTCGCGGGACGCGCGGCGCAGTCGACCGTCGACCACGTGCACCCGGGCGAGGTACTCGGCGGCGTCCCGCATCGCCCCGTCGGCGACGATGGTGACCCCCTCCAGCAGGTTCGCCTCACCCTCGGTGCCGATCCGGCCGGTGGTCTCGACCAGCCGAACGAACTCGGCCAGCGCGGTGATCGCCAACCCGTTCCAGGCGGCCACCACCTTGTCGTCACGCGCTGGCTGGGGACGGGCGTCCCGGGCGGCCAGCAGTCGTCGGACCACCACCTGCCAGCGCTCCCGCACCGCCGGATCCGCGTCGTCGACGTCCCGAGCCAGCCGCAGCACGCTCGTGCCCTCTTCAAAGCTGCCGGTGTCGGTCACCGCGAAGAGGTCGGCGGCCCAGCGGCCGTCCTCCTCGCCCAGCACCTCGACCAGCTGGGCCGGCGTCCAGACGTAGGTCCGGCCCTCGACGCCCTCGGTGTCCGCGTCCAGTGCGGAGGCGAAGCCCTGCCCGGGCCGGTGCAGCTCGTCGGCGAGGAACCGGGCCGTGTCCCGGGCCACCCGCAGCGCCAGCGCGTCACCGGTGAGTCGCCACAGCTGGGTGTAGACCCGCAGCAGCAGAGCGTTGTCGTAGAGCATCTTCTCGAAGTGCGGCACGGTCCAGTGACCGTCCACCGAGTACCGGGCGAAGCCGCCGGCCAACTGGTCGTGGATGCCGCCTCGGGCCATCGCCTCGCAGGTGTGCCGGACGATCTCCAGGCTCCGCGCCGAGCCGGTGCGCTGGTGGTGGCGCAGCAGGAAGAGCAGGTTCATGTGCGGCGGGAACTTCGGCGCTCCGCCGAAACCGCCGTTGACCTCGTCGTACTCCTTGGCAAGTTGGTCTGCGGCGGCGTCGAGCAGCTCGGCGGTGAGCGGGGCGGTGGGGCCGCCGACGGCCTGGGCCCCGCCGATCGCCTCCACCACCGCGGCGCCCTGGCGCAGCACGGCCTCACGCTGGTCCCGCCAGGCGGTGCCGACCGACTCCAGCAGCCGGACGAAGTTCGGCCGGGGGAAGTACGTGCCGCAGAAGAACGGGGTGCCGTCCGGGGTGGCGAAGACGGTCATGGGCCAGCCGCCCTGACCGGTCATCGCCTGAGTGGCGGTCATGTAGACCGCGTCCACGTCGGGCCGCTCCTCGCGGTCCACCTTGATCGACACGAAGCCCTCGTTCAGCAGCTTGCCGACCGCCTCGTCCTCGAACGACTCGTGCGCCATCACGTGGCACCAGTGGCAGGCCGAGTAGCCGACCGAGATGAGCACCGGCACGTCCCGCCGTTTCGCCTCGGCGAACGCCTCGTCACACCAGGGCCACCAGTCCACCGGGTTGTCGGCGTGCTGAAGCAGGTACGGGCTGGTCGCCTCCGCAAGTCGATTCACCCGACGACCATATCCAGCCGGGCCCTCGGTTGCCGGTCGGACGCCGTGCGCCGGTCCGCCTCACCCCGTTCACGTCTGTCTATTTAGATCTGTGCATGCCTGCCGGCGACACCCGCCGGCTCGGCGACGAGGAGGTTCCCATGCGCAGACTCCGGCTCCTGTCCATCCTCGCGACCGGTCTGCTGGCGGCCACACTGGCGGTGCCGACGACCCCGGCCAACGCCGCCGTCGACCCGGACGCTCGGATCTCGGCCACCACCGGCGTCGGCACCCACAACGCGTACGAGAAGGCCACCTACACCTATCTCGCGCAGTCGCTCGACGCCCGGCCGGGCCTGATCGAGTTGGATGTCTGGCCGGACATCCTCACCCGACAGTGGCGGGTCAGTCACTCGAACCCGCTCGGCAACGACAACAACTGCGTGGCGGCCGCCAGCGCCGCCCAGCTCTACACCGGCACGCGGAACCGGAACCTCGAACACTGCCTGGACAACATCCGGCTCTGGCTGGGAGCGCACCCGGACGCCGGGCCGCTGCTGCTCAAGATCGAACTGAAGACGGGGTTCAGTGCCCGTACCGGTCAGGGCCCCGCGCAGCTCGACGCGGTGCTCGCCACCCGGCTCGGCGACCGGCTGTTCACCCCGGCCCACCTACGCGGCGGGCACGCCAGCCTGGACGCCGCCGCCCGCGCGAACGCCTGGCCGACCCGCCGGCAGTTGGCCGGGAAGGTGATCGTCTACCTGATCCCGGGCACTGTCGAGCACAGCAACCCGACCGACACGCTCCGCACCGACGTCGAGTACGCCCGGCACCTGGTGGCCCTGGACGCGGCCGGTAACCTCGGCGCCGCGAAGGCGTTCCCGGCGGTGCACCGCGCACGGGCCGGCGACCCGCGTACCCAGTACGCCGAGACCCACCTGCGCCCCTGGTTCGTCCTCTTCGACGGTGACGCCACCGCCTACGTGACCGCCGGCATCGACACCGCCTGGTACTCCACCAACCACTATCTGCTGGTGATGACCGACGCGCACAAGGTCCCACCGGCCATCGGCAACACCGACCCGGACGCCGCCCGGGCCCGCCTCGCCGAACTGGCCGCCCGCCACGCCACCATCGCCTCCGCCGACTGGGCCCCCATTCCCCAGGTGATCGCCGAAACCCTCCCCCGCGCCTAGACCCCTGCAATCGTGTTGACCAAGAGGTTTGCGTCAGCGGGATCGCTCTCCTCCGACGCAAGCCTCTTGATCAACCGGGTGGGGTGGAGTGGTGGGTCAGGAGGCGCCGTCGGCGCGGAGGGGGAGGACGTTGTTGGGGGCGGTGTCGCGTAGCGAGCCGAGGACGGCGGCGATCTTGTCGGCGGGCATCGGCTTGAAGAAGTGGTAGCCCTGGGCGGCGGTGCAGCCCAGCTCGGCCAGCGCGGAACGCTGCGCGGCCGTCTCCACTCCCTCGGCCACCACCCGCAGGCCCAACTGGTGGGCCAGCCCCACGGTGCTGCGTACGATGGCCGCCGCCTGCGGTGAATCCGCCATCTGGAGCACGAAGGAACGGTCCACCTTCAGCTCGTCCACGGCGACCCGGGTGAGGAACGCCAGTGACGAGAAGCCGGTACCGAAGTCGTCCACGGCCAGCTGCACGCCCATCGACCGCAACGAGGTGAGCACCTGGTCGATGACCTCCAGCTCGCTCATCACCACCGTCTCGGTGATCTCCAGGACCAGCCGGTCGGCGGGCACCTGGTGCCGGCGCAGCGCGTCGGCGATCTCCGCCGGCAGTCTCGGATTCAGCAGGCTACGCGCGGACAGGTTCACCGAGATGGGTACGTCCAGGCCCTCCCGGGCCCAGTCGGCGGCCACGGCGAGCGCCTTGTCGAGCACGTAGCGGGTGAAGGCGCCGAGCTGCTCGCTGTTCTCCACCGGCCGGATGAAGTCGGCCGGCCCCAACCAGCCGCGCCTCGGGTGCCGCCACCGGATCAACGCCTCCACACCGGTCGGCGCCCCGGTCACCAGGTCCACGGCCGGCTGCAACACGAGCACCAACTGGTCGTCGGCCTGCAATGCCTCCCGCAACTCTGCGAGCAGGGCCAGCTGGTCGGTGCTGGCCGCGTCACGTGAGGTGTCGTACGCGGCCACGCTGACGCCACCCGACTTGGCCTGGTACATCGCGATGTCGGCGCGGCGCAGCAGCTCGGTCAGGTCGGCGGTGCCGGCCGGGGCCACCACCACCCCGACGGAGACCTCGACCGACATCCGCACCCCGGCCACCTCGGTCGGCGCGGCCAGCCGCTCGGCGATGTCCCGGGCCTGACGCAGCGCGTACGCCATGGGTGCGGCGCGGTCACCGACCACCGGGACCGTACTCAGCAGCAGGGCGAACTCGTCACCACCGAGCCGGGCCAGCAGATCGCCCGAGCGGGCCAGGGCACCCAGCCGGTTCGCGGTCAACCGCAGCAGCTGATCACCGGCGGCGTGCCCGAGGGTGTCGTTGACCTCTTTGAACTGGTCGATGTCCAGCAGCAGGAGGGCGACCGGATGGTCATGGGCCAACTGCCGCAACGCCTGGTCGCCCTTGCCGAGCATGGCCGCCCGGTTGGCCAGGCCGGTCAGCGGGTCGTGCACCGCCTCGTACGACGAGCGAGCCGTGACCAGACGCAGCTCCCGGTGGGCGGCGGCATCGTGCAGCGCCGCGGCGAGGGCGTCGGCGAAGGCCGCGTGAGCGTCGCGTTCCCGACCGGTGGCTGGCGCCGTACGGGGGAATCGCACCCGCAAGCGACCCACGCGGGTCTCGCCGACCGACAGGTCGCGGACCAGTTCCCCCGGTTCGGGCTCCTCGTCGCCTGGCGGGGCGATCTCCCGGTCGACCACCTGACCGCCCGGGTCACCCCGGTAGCGACGCCACCGTCCGTCGCCCCGGGCCACCTCCACGTCGACCAGTTCCGCCTCGAACAGCGCCAGTGCCCCGGTGACACCCGCCGTCGCCACGCCCCGCTCGTCGAGTTGGTTGAGCGTCTTCGTGGCCTCGGCGAATGATCGCCAGGTACGTCGATCGCGGTCCTGGAGCAGCCGTTGCCGGTAGGTCTGCTGTAGCAGCCACAGCGGAGCGGGTAGCAACAGCAGCCAGCGTGGGTCGATCTCGATCAGCACCACCACCAGCAGGCCGACCACCACATTGCCGACGAGCATCAGCAGCTTGCCGCGTATCGCGGCGAGCAACGGACGCCCGATGGGCATGCCGTGCCGCAACGCCAGCATCACCCCGCCCAGCCAGGCACTGGCCAGAAGGTAGGCGACGGCACCGACGGCCACCGCGAGGGTGAGTGAGGGGGTCGGTACGGCCAGCGTCGGCTGCCCCAGGGCGGTGGTGACCGCCACCGCCAGCGCGGTGGCGGCGGTGTGCGCGCCCGCGACGCGGATGACGTCCCAGGTGGTGCGGCCGTCATCCACCACCGAAAGTGCCGTCCAGGCGAGTGTGACGCCGAGCAGCGCGGCCGCCGGCAGCCAACCGGGTGGTACGAGGTAGAGGCAGACGATCAAGGCGGCTTCGGCCCAGGTGACACTGACCACGCCGGCCGCAGCGCGGAACCGGAGCCGGGCCAACTGGGACAGGGCGAAAAGGGCGACCGCGACGCCGAAGCGGGCGGGCCCACCAAGCGGGTCGTCGGCCGGCAGCCCCACCGGCAGGCTCAGCCCCACCACCGCGGCAACCAGCGCGGTGGCCACGACGGCGGCGGTGAGCAGGTGCAGCCCCATCGGCGTACCACGGCCCGTGGGCCGGTCGAGCGGTTGACCGGCCCGGCCGGAGGTCACCGACCCCCTCCCGCCGACCTGAAAAAGGCCACGCGGCGGGCGGACATGACTGCGGTGGTCATCGGCGCCCCCTCCCGCGCAGCTTGAGGACTTTCGGTCCCCCCGGCGGAAGGCTAAGCCAAACCCGATGGTCGCAACAGGGGTCGACCATCCGGTTCGACGTGAATCATGCTCCGATCAGCCGTCGCGGCGCTGCTGGTGCCCGTTGGGAGCATCCGTGGATGAATCCTCCGTCACGATCCCACCTGTCGGATCACCGACCGAACGGTCCATCGACTCCGTGCCGGGTGCCGCCGGCCCCTCACCAGGGAACCGGTCCGGAAGCCGGCGCAGCCGGGCGTTCATGTTCCGGATCAGCAGCACGGTGGCGGCACCGAGGACGAGGATGAGGAAGAGGCCCATCGGCCCGGCCAGCCCACCCGTGCGGGTGTCACCGAAGTTGTTCTGGGCGAGCACCTGAGCAGCGGTCAGCATGGGATTCCTCCGGTTCGCGGTGTGCGACCAGGGTAGCCCGGTGCCCGCTCAGCGGGCATGACCCGTCCCCCGTACCCCGGCGAACAGGTCGGACTCCGGCATCGGACTGTCGACCGACGACCGGACCAACTCGAAATCCTCCGTCGGCCAGGCACGCTGTTGCAGCTCCATCGGCACCTGGAACCAGAAGCCGTCCGGATCCACCTGAGTGGCGTGCGCCCGCAGCGCGTCGTCGCGGACCGGGAAGTAGTCGGCGCAGGGAACCCGGGTGGTGATCCGGGGCCCCTTGTCCGGCCGGTCCTCCCAGCGGGTCAGCCACTCCGCGTACGGCGACTCGGCACCGGCCGCGAGGACGGCCTCGTGCAGCGCCAGGATCTTGCCCTTGGAGAAGCCGATGTCGTAGTAGAGCTTGAGTGGCTGCCACGGCTCGCCCAGCTCCGGGTAGCGCTCGGCGTCGCCGGCCGCGTCGAAGGCCGCCACGCTGATCTTGTGGCACATGATGTGGTCCGGGTGCGGGTAGCCACCCTCCTCGTCGTACGTGGTGACCACGTGCGGACGGAACTCGCGCATCAGCCGCACCAGCGGACCGGCGGCCACGTCCACGTCCTGAAGGGCGAAGCAGCCCTCGGGCAGTGGCGGCAGCGGGTCGCCCTCGGGCAGGCCGGAGTCGACGAAACCCAACCACGCCTGCTCGATGCCGAGGATGGCTCGCGCCGCGTCCATCTCGGCGCGACGGATCTCGCCGATGTTCGCCCAGACGTCGGGCCGGTCGAGCTTGGGGTTGAGCACGCTGCCCCGCTCGCCGCCCGTACACGTCACGACCAGTACGTCCACCCCTTCGGCGACGTACTTCGCCATCGTCGCGGCGCCCTTGCTCGACTCATCGTCGGGGTGCGCGTGAACGGCCATGAGTCGAAGTTGCTCTGCCAAGGTCGGCGCTCCTCGTCTCTGCCCACCGGCGACCCACCCCGGGCCCCCGTTGACCTGCCGAATTCCTCCCCGTAGCGGCACCGGACCGCGCCGGCCTGTCATATTTGACCCCAGCCGTACGCGACGCTGAGCCAGATCTGGCGACCGAGTCGAACAGGAATGGCGGACTCTGCCATTCTTGCCGATACCGCTGACAACAACGCCAGGGAGATACCCGACGGTGACCGAGACGCACGCCACACTTGGACCGAACGCGCCGGTCTTCCCGCCCGGCCGGTACGGCCACCGTCGCGCGCCCAAGCGCCGCCGGCCGGTGCTGGCCGCGCTGCTGGCCGTCGTCGTGGTCGCGACGCTCACCGTCGTCTCGGTCCGGCTCTACCGGCAGTACGGCGATCCGGCGTACGACGCCCAGGTGATCAGCTACGGCGACATCACCGACAACCAGGTGGTGGTCGACTTCCGGGTCAACCTGCCGGACGGCGGCGCGGCGGTGTGCGTGCTGCGCGCCCGGGACCACGCCGGCGCCGAGGTGGCCCGCGAGGAGGTGCCGGTGACCGCCGCCGCCGGGCAGCGTCACGTCACCGTCCGGCACCGCCTCGCCACCACCGCACGGCCGTTCATCGGTGAAGTCGTCCGCTGCCGGCCACCCGCCTGAGGCTCGGCGAGGTCGTCCGCGCGGCGTGATCGCCGACACTCCTTGTCGTAGGGCACTGGTAACTTGGAGGTTCACCTGTCAGCCAGCACGCACACCCGAGGAGGACCGCCTGTGTCCAATGGCAACGAGGCGCCCGCCACCTGGCTGTCCCAGGACGCGTACGACCGCCTGAAGGGCGAGCTCGACGAGTTGATCGCCAACCGGCCGGTCATCGCCGCCGAGATCAACGCCCGGCGTGAGGAAGGCGACCTGCGCGAGAACGGCGGCTACCACGCCGCCCGCGAGGAGCAGGGCAAGGCCGAGGGGCGCATCCTCTATTTGAAGGAGCTGCTCCGCACGGCCCAGGTCGGCGAGGCGCCGACCGTCGACGCCGTGGCGCCCGGGATGGTCGTGACGATCTACTTCGACGACGACGCCGACGACACAGAGACGTTCCTGCTCGGCTCGCGTGAGATCGCTTCGACCACGGACCTGACGGTCTACAGCCCCGAGTCGGCCCTCGGCCAAGCGATCCTGGGCGGCAAGGCAGGCCAGGCCTGCACCTACACCGCACCGAGCGGCGCCGACATCAAGGTGACAGTGGTCAGCTTCGAGCCGTTCTCCGGCTGACCGTCGTCCGCCGGCCGAGCCGGCGATCCGATCGACCGCCGTGCCACACCCCGAGCCGGCAAGCCGATCGAGGTTCATTCCGCTACCCGGGCCAGTTGTCCGTTCGTCCAGAGGCGTGACGCCAACGCGTCACGCCTCTGGTGCGATCGTCACCTGATAGCCGCTGGCCCGCAGGGCGCTGATCAGCATGTCGGAATGTTCGACACCACGGGTTTCCACCGACAGCGCCACCTCCACCTCACCGAGGCGCAGGTGCGGGTTGGCCCGCTGGTGCACCACGTCCACCACGTTCGCCCGGTGCTCGGCGATCTCACTCAACAACGAGGCCAGCTGCCCGGGCCGGTCCGAGCAGCGCACCGTGACCCGCAGGTAGCGCCCCGCCGCTGCCAGTCCGTGCTCGATCACGCGCAGCATCAGCAGCGGGTCGATGTTGCCACCGGAGAGCACCACCACCGCTGGCGTGGTCACCTCGACCGCGCCGGCCAGCAGAGCGGCCACGCCGACCGCCCCGGCCGGCTCCACCACCTGCTTGCCGCGTTCGAGCAGCATGAGCAGCGCTCGGGAGATGTCCTCCTCGGAGACGGTGACCATGTCGTCCACCAGCTTGCGGACGTGACTGAAGGTGACGTCGCCCGGCCGACCGACCGCGATGCCGTCCGCGATGGTGGTGAAGGCCGGCAGCCGGACCGGCTCCCCCGCGACCAGTGACGGCGGGAAGGCCGCCGCGCCGGCCGCCTGCACTCCGATCACCCGAACGTCCGGCCGGAGCGCCTTGGCGGCCACCGCCAGCCCGGAAATCAGTCCTCCCCCACCGACGCCGGTGACGATCGTGGTGACCTGCGGGCACTGCTCCAGGATCTCCAGCGCCACCGTGCCCTGCCCGGCGATCACGTCCCGGTGGTCGAACGGATGGATCAGCACCGCGCCGGTGCGCTCCGCGAACGTCTGTGCCGCGACCAGCGACTCGTCGACCGTGGCACCGACCAGCTCGACCTGGGCGCCGTACCCCTTCGTGGCCGCCACCTTCGGCAACGGCGCGTTCACCGGCATGAAGACGGTGGCGTGGGTACCGACCAGGCCGGCGGCGAGCGCCACGCCCTGTGCGTGGTTACCGGCGCTGGCCGCGACCACGCCCCGGGCCCGCTCCGGCGCCGACAACCGTGAGATCCGCACGTACGCGCCGCGTACCTTGTACGACCCCGCTCGCTGAAGGTTCTCGCACTTGAGCCAGACCGGCCCGCCGAGCGCGGCGCTGAGCGGACGGGACGGCTCCAGCGGAGTGGTACGGATGACCCCGTCGAGCAGTTCCCGCGCCGCACGCACCTCGTCCAGGCTGACCAGTTCCGTCATGCCTAGATCGTGCCACCCGCCCCGTCCGGCACCGCCGACGCCCGGCCCGGCCCAACCGTCGACGCCCGGCCCGGCGCAACCGCCGCGGCCTGGTCCGGCGCAACCGCCGCAGCCTGGTCCGCCGTTGCCGCGATCGTCATGCCGGGCAGGATCGGACCGGTGGGCATCGATCGGGCGATCCGGGCGGTCTGCGCCGCCGAGATCCGATGGATCAGCACCATCAGCGACACCCCGGCCATCACGCAGAACACCGCCGGCACCAGGTACTCACCGGTCGCCGTCAGGTAATGATCCACGTACGCCTGAAAGTCCGTCGAGGTCTGCGGGAACGGCAGCGCCTCGTACTCGGCGGCGGAGGACCGAGCGATGAACCGCTCCGCGAAGAGGAACACCAGCCAGGACCCCCACCAGACGTGCACCAGCAGTGGAGTGCTCAGTCGCCAGAGACTCTCCCGGGCAATGCTGGCCATCACCCGGTGCGGCATCACGAAGTTGACGAACGGCACCAGCCACCCGGCGATCGCCCACCCGTCGGAGTTGGTGGGCCCGGCCCCCGGGAAGGCGTCCAGGTTCGTCCGGGCCCGCCACGTCCAGATGATGACGAGCACGATCGCGACCAGGAACGCGACCTGGTAGAGCAACGCCGCCGACAGTTCCAGCACCCCTGCGGTGAGCAGGAACGTCTCGGTGTCACGGGAGTCGGCCGCCCGCTCGGCGAGCAGCGCGTTGACCGGCTGCACCGCCACCGTCAGCAGCAGGAACGCGGCGGTCGCGGCCACGGCGGTCGAGGCGGCCCGACCGACACCCCGCACCGGGCGAACCCGGGCACCCGGGTACAGCGTCGGCGCACCGACCGGCGTGCGGCAGGTCGGGCATTCCCTGGTGCGTACGTCGTTGTCGGTGTCGCAGGTGTGGCAACGCATGCTCGACGGACCTCCCGTGTGACGGCACGGGGAGCGTAGATGATCAAGCGTTGGCTGGCCAGCCCGTTCCGACGCGCGGGTAACCGGGGGCGTGCCGAGGCCACGGGCTCGCCATCTCGAATTGACCGGCGACACCGAGCAGCAGCAGTTCCGACCCGGGCGGTCCGACCAGTTGCACGGCGAGCGGCAGTCCGTCCGGGCGGCGGCCCACCGGCACCACCAGGGCGGGCAGCCCCGCAATGTTCCACGGCGCGGCGTACGGGGCGTACCGGATGCTGGCCAGCATGTTGGCCTGCCAGGAGCGGGTCGACCAACTGGTCGCCGGTGGCGGCGCGCTGGCCAGCGCCGGGGTGAGCAGCAGATCCACCGAGTGGTCGGTGAAGAAGCCGATCGACCGTTCACGCCAGGCCAGCCGGTCGGCCTCCCGGACGTACCCGCGCCGCCACGCCCACTCGCCGAGCGCGACGTGCCGGCGACTGCGGCGTTGCAGGGCACGCCGGTCGACCCCGGCGACGCGCACGTCCGCCGCCGCGGCGGCGAACCAGGTGGCAATGCCCTTCAGGCCGAGCGCGGTCGGGTACACCGGGTCGGCCGGCACGGTGTCGTGCCCGGCACCGGCGAGCAGCCGACCGGCGGCAGCGACCGCGTCCCGGTTCGGCGCGTCGGGCGAGACGCCCCGCACGGGAGACCGTAGCGACACGCCGACCCGCAGGCGCTGCGGCGGAACGAGCTTGCCCTGGGCCCGGCCGGCGAGCACCTGGAAGCCGACCGCCGCGTCGGCGACGGTGGTGCTGAGCATGCCGTGCTCGACCAGACCGAACCAGTCCTCCGCGCCGAGCTGGCAGGGCACCACGCCACGACCGGGTTTCAGCCCGACCAATCCGCAACAGGCGGCGGGGATGCGGATCGAGCCGAGACCATCGTTGCCGTGGGCGATCGGTACCAGCCCGGCGGCCACCGCAGCGGCCGCACCGCCGGAGGAACCACCGGG
Source organism: Micromonospora sp. C51 (assembly GCF_018070435.1). Taxonomy (NCBI): domain Bacteria; kingdom Bacillati; phylum Actinomycetota; class Actinomycetes; order Micromonosporales; family Micromonosporaceae; genus Micromonospora; species Micromonospora sp. C51. Next base: position 86,688 of record NZ_JAGPXQ010000015.1, read on the forward strand.
GGTCCGGGACAGGTCCCACGGATTGCGGGTGACCGCCGTCTCGTCGTCGGTGATGCCCCACAGCCCCAGCTCGGGCATCCGGGTGACCCCGAGGATCACCGCACCGGCCCCGCGCAGCCGGCGGACCACCTCGTGGTCGGCCTCCGCCACGCCGGTACGGACGGCGGCGGAGCCGTTCCAGGTGGGCACGCCGGCCACCGGGGTGTTCTCCTTGACCGCGATCGGCACCCCGGCCAGCGGCAGGTTCGCCAGGTCCTCCTGCTCGTCGACCTTCTCCGCCTCGGTGACCGCCTCCCCGCCGCGTACCGCGCGGAACGCGGCGAGGTCGACGTCGGCCTTGGCGACGTGGTCAAGGTGGTCGGCAAGCACCTGGGTGGCGGAGACGTCGCCCCGGCGTACGCCCCGGGCGATCTGTTTGGCGGTCGCCCCGACCCAGGTCGGCATGATGTCCTGCACGGCCACCCTCCCAAGCCAGCGGTCAGCCCAGCGCCTGCTCCAGATCGGCGAGCAGGTCTTCGACCGTCTCGATGCCGACAGACAGTCGCACGAGATCGGAGGGAACTTCAAGCGGCGAGCCGGCAGCACTCGCGTGTGTCATCCGACCCGGGTGCTCGATCAGGGATTCCACCCCGCCGAGGGACTCGGCGAGCACGAAGAGCCGGGCCCGGTTGCAGATCTCGACGGCGTGCTCCTCACCCCCGGCAGCGCGGAAGGAGATCATGCCCCCGAACCGCCGCATCTGCTTGGCCGCCACCTCGTGCCCCGGGTGTGTCGGCAGGCCCGGGTAGAGCACCTGGCCGACCTTGGCGTGCCCGTCCAGGTACGCGACGATCCGCTCGGCGTTGTCGCAGTGCCGGTCCATGCGTACCCCGAGGGTCTTGATGCCGCGCAGGGTCAGCCAGGCGTCGAACGGGCCGTTGACCGCGCCCATCGCGTTCTGGTGGTAGCGCAACCGCTCGCCGAGGTCGGCGTCGGCCGTCACCAGCGCGCCGCCGACCACGTCGGAGTGCCCACCGACGTACTTGGTGGTCGAGTGCACGACCACATCCGCGCCGAGGGTGATCGGCTGTTGCAGGTACGGCGAGGCGAAGGTGTTGTCGACCACCAGCAGCGCCCCGGCGTCGTGCGCCACGGCGGCGAGGGTGGCGAGGTCGGCGATGCCGAGCAGCGGGTTGGTCGGGGTCTCCACCCAGACCACCTTCGTGACACCGGGCCGGATCGCGGCCCGCACGGCGTCGGTGTCGGAGACCTTGGCCGGGGTGTACGCCAGCCCCCACCGCTCGGCGACCTTGGCGAAGAGCCGGTACGTGCCGCCGTAGGCGTCGTCGGGGATGACCACGTGGTCACCCGGTCCGCAGACGGTACGCAGCAGCGTGTCCTCGGCGGCGAGGCCGCTGGCGAAGGCCAGGCCGACCTGGCCGGCCTCCAACGCGGCCAGGCATTCCTGGAGCGCATCCCGGGTGGGGTTGCCCGAGCGGCTGTACTCGTAGCCCAGCCGTGGCGCGCCGACCGCATCCTGGGCGTACGTGCTGGTCTGGTAGATCGGAGGGATCACCGCGCCGGTGCGGGCCTCGGGGTCCTGGCCGGCGTGGATGGCGAGCGTCTCGAAGCCGTGGGTCATTCCGCAGACGTTAGTCCTCCCGCCCATCCCACCGCCTCGAACCCGGCCCGGCTCGCCTCCGATGTTCCGTCGGAACACTGAGCGATACTGGCTGAGTGAGCCCGACCAAGAGCCTTCCTTCCCGTCTGATCGGAGCAGCCGACCGCATCCCGGCTTCGCTTGATGTGCTCGCCGGGCCCGATCACGGACGCGTAGTCCTACCACTACGTCTCGCCTGGTCCGGCCTGACCGAGTTCGACGTCGAGGACTCTCGTGAGCGGTTGACACTGTATTGCCTACTTATGGATTGCGGGCAGCATGACGATGTCGTGCGCTACGTCAACGCGGAGTTGCTGCGGCACGACTGGTCACGCATTCGAAGGCTGACAGCACGCCGAATGATCGCTTTGTGGGAAAGCCGCGTACCCGAGCTGGCCGCTGCCTGATGCAGCCCTTGCACCGGCAACTGCTCGAAGTTGGGTTCAGTGCCGGCGACGACCTTGGTCTGGTACTGGCTGGCGGGTACGCCATGGCAGCCCACGAACTGGTTGATCGCCCATCTCAGGACATCGACTTCGCGACCGCCACCGCGCTGCCCTTGGTCACCGTAGTCGATCGCCTGGCTGGCACCTATCGAGCTGCCGGCTATCAGACGGAGATCATCGAAGTCACGCCACGGATGGCTCGGATGCTGGTGTCGGACGCGTCCATGTCATGCGAAGTCGACCTACTCAAGGAAGGGCTCGGACCGCCAGCCAGGTTGGCCATCGGTCCAGTTCTGTCATTCGAGGATGCGGTCGGCCTGAAGATGCGCGCGCTGCACGACCGCGCAGCGCACCGCGACTACATCGACGTCCACGCCGCGAACGACCGGCTGAGCTGGCACGAGATCGAAAACTTGGGTGCGCGGCACACCGCTGGTTTCTCCTTGGAGGAGTTGGCTGATCGCCTCGGCTCGGTCAACGAACGCGACCCCCGCACCTTCCGCTCCTACGGCCTCAGTGACGACGACATTGCGACGCTCTGCTGCTGGGCCCTTGCCTGGGAGGCGGACATCCGGTCCCGGCTGGCGAACGGGGAGAGCGGTCCGGTCCCGGTGGCAGGCGACGAGTGGGACGCGTACCTCGATCGGCTGTGACCGGCGGTGCGGCGCGGGCGGCGGCGGCACCTGCCCGGCTTAGTCTGGCCGGATGGCAGGGTGTGTGTTCTGCGGGATCGTGGCCGGTGAGGTGCCGGCGTTCCGGGTGACCGACGAGCCGGACGGGGTGGCGTTCCTGGACACCCGGCCGGTGTTCAAGGGGCACGTGCTGGTGGTGCCGCGCACCCATCTGGTCACCCTCGCCGACCTGCCGCCGGAGTCGCTGCCCGGCTACTTCGGGTTGGTGCGGCGGATCGCCGTCGCGGTCGAGTCCGGTCTCGGCGCGGGCGGTACGTTCGTGGCAATGAACAACCGGGTGTCCCAGTCGGTGCCGCACCTGCATACCCATGTGGTGCCCAGGACGAAGGGCGACGGGCTGCGTGGCTTCTTCTGGCCGCGTACCCGTTACGCCGACGACGCCGAGGCCACGACCTATGCCGGCCGCGTGCACACCGCGCTGTCGTCGTGAGCGAGCGGGTGCACAAGTAGGAAGCAGCGGGCGCGGCGGCGTGAGTGGGCCTGAGCGGCGGTGGTGCGGGTAAGGAAGCGGGGTCCGCCGGTGTTGCACGCGGGGAAGGGTACGAAAGGAGTCCCACCGTGTTCCTCCGCCGCATGAAGGCCGAGATGATCTCACCCGACCGGGCACTGCCCGGCCGCCCCATCGCGATGCCGGTGGCCGACCGGCACGAGGTGCTCGGGACCCCGCTGAAGGGCCCGTTCCCCGAGGGCTACCAGGTCGCCGTGTTCGGCATGGGCTGTTTCTGGGGGGCCGAGCGCCTGTTCTGGACCCTGCCCGGGGTCTTCACCACCTCCGCGGGTTACGCGGGTGGTTACAGCCCGAACCCGACCTACGAGGAGGTCTGCTCGGGGATGACCGGGCACACCGAGGTGGTCGAGGTGGTGTACGACCCCACGAAGATCAGCTACGAGGATCTACTCAAGGTCTTCTGGGAGAACCACGACCCGACCCAGGGCATGCGCCAGGGCAACGACGTGGGCACCCAGTACCGGTCCGCGATCTACGCCAGCACGGACGAGCAGCTGGCGATCGCCGAGGCGTCGCGGGAGGCGTTCGCGCCGATCGTGGCCCGCGCCGGAAAGGGCGAGATCACCACGGAGATCACCCGGCTCGGCGACTACTACCTGGCCGAGGACTACCACCAGCAGTACCTCGCCCCGACCAAGAACCCGAACGGCTACTGCAACCATGGCCCGAACGGGCTGAGCTGCCCGGTGGGCGTGGCACGCACCGCCGGCTGAGCAGCGCAACACACCCAAGCGCCCCTTGACGACCGGCCCGCCGATTTCGGCGGGCCGGCCGCGCGTGTGCGTGGCACGGCCGACCTGTGACCGAGTCGATGCGACACGTATTGCGGCATTCGTCACACTCAACGCTGCTACCCAAACGCCACAAGTGCTACGAGGCGGGCACGAAACAGCACGCCGCTCGACCCCGAATGACAATGTCTTGATCGCGGGGCGCGGATTCTAGCAATGCTGTTACACGACCGTCATGGTCTCAACAGGCTAATCGCAACATCCTCTGGCAGCATGGGCTCACATGTGCGGACTGGCTGGGGAGTTCCGACGGGACGCGACGCGTGCCGACGTCGCAGCGGTGGAACGGATGGCCGCCACCATGTGCGATCGGGGGCCTGACGGCAGCGGGGTGTGGTCACAGGGGCCGGTCGCTCTCGGCCACCGTCGACTGAAAATCATCGACCTGTCGGCGGCCAGCGGCCAGCCGATCGTCGACTCCGCCGCTGGCCTCACCGGCGTCTTCAACGGCTGCATCTACAACTACCGCGAGTTGCGCGCCGAGTTGCAGGCCAAGGGCCACCACTTCTTCTCCAGCGGGGACAGCGAGGTCGTCGTCAAGGCGTACGCCGAGTGGGGGCTGGACTTCGTCGACCACCTGATCGGCATGTTCGCGGTGGCGATCAGCGAGCGGGACACCGGCCGCCTGGTGCTGGCCCGGGACCGGCTCGGCATCAAGCCGCTCTACCTCGCCGAGTCCGCCGGCGTGGTGCGCTTCGCCAGCACCCTGCCGGCGCTGGTGGCCGGCGGCGGGGTGGACACCAGCATCGACCCGGTCGCGCTGGGTCACTACCTCAGCTTCCACAGCATCGTGCCGCCGCCGCGCACGATCCTGCGCGGGGTGGCCAAGCTCCCGCCGGCCACCGTCCGGGTGTACGAGGCCGACGGCCGCAGCCACGAGCGGGTCTACTGGGATCCGCCGTTCCTCCGCCGCGACGAGCACGCCGGCTGGTCCGAACGGGACTGGCAGGACGCGCTGCACGAGTCGCTCACCACCGCCGTTCGCCGGCGGATGGTCGCCGACGTGCCGGTCGGCGTACTGCTCTCCGGTGGCCTGGACTCCAGCCTGGTGGTGGCCCTGCTGGCCGGGGAGGGGCAGCGCGGGCTGTCCACCTTCTCGATCGGCTTCGACGCCGTCGGTGGCCGGGAGGGTGACGAGTTCCGCTACTCCGACGTGGTCGCCAAGACCTTCGACACCGACCACCACCAGATCCGGGTCGCCGCCCAGGATCTGGTCCCGCCGCTGGAGGCGGCCGTCGCGGCCATGAGCGAGCCCATGGTCAGCCACGACTGCGTCGCCTTCTACCTGCTCAGTCAGGAGGTGTCCCGGCACGTCAAGGTGGTGCAGTCCGGCCAGGGCGCCGACGAGATCCTGGGCGGCTACCACTGGTACCCGCCGCTGGCTCAGGTCGGCCGGGAACAGGCCCTCGACACGTACGCCCGGGCCTTCTTCGACCGGGACGGCGCCGGCCTGGCCCGGGTGCTCAACCCCGCCTGGCTCGCCGACGGCGACCCGGCGCGGGAGTTCGTCGCCGCGCACCTGGCGCGGCCGGGCGCGCAGACCGCGGTCGACGCCGGCCTGCGCATCGACACGCAGATCATGCTCACCGACGACCCGGTCAAGCGGGTCGACAACATGACCATGGCGCACGGGCTGGAGGCCCGGGTGCCTTTCCTGGATCACGAGTTCGTGGAACTGGCCGCCGCCTGCCCGCCGGAGCTGAAGCTGGCGCAGGGCGGTAAGGGTGTGCTGAAGGAGATCGGCCGTCGTGTGCTGCCACACGAGGTCATCGACCGGCCCAAGGGTTACTTCCCGGTGCCGGGCCTGACTCACCTGGAGGGCAAGCTCCTCGACCGGGTACGCGACGCGCTGTCCGCTCCCGAGGCCCGCCGCCGCGACCTGTTCCGCACCGATTACGTCAACGCCCTGCTCGACGCGCCCAACGCCGAACTGACCCCGTTGAACGGAAACAAGCTGTGGCAACTCGGACTCCTGGAAATGTGGCTCCAGAGCCACGGAATCGACTGACCGTGACGGACACCCTGGCCACCGGCGTCGCCCGGACAGACCGGGGCCGCGGCACGGGCAGACGGTACGAGCGGGTCGGGCCGGGCGGTGATCCGATCGCGACCGGCGGCGCCGACCCGACCGCCGACGAACGCCCGAGCACCGGTGCGGATGTCATCCTCGACTGCGGTTGGGGGCGGCTGGTCTTCGGCCAGACCTTCGCCGACCAGTCCGCGGTCGCCGACGTCCTGCGTTCCGAGGCGGCCGGTGCCCGGGACATCTGCATCTACCTGCGGGATCCGCACGTGCTGGTCTCCCGGTTGCCCGACGAGCTGTTCATCGACCCGTCGTTGACCTTCCGGTTGCCGCTCGGCGGGGACCGTCGCGGGCCGCGTCCCGGCGCCGGTACCACCGAGGAGGCCGGTAGCGCCGAGACGCCGGCGCCGCTCGACGGTCGCAACGAGCTGCCCGGGGTACGCATCCGTCGGTTGCGCGACGCCGCCGACGCCGACGCGGTCAACCGGATCTACGCGGCCAACGGCATGGTCACCGCCCCGGTCGACGTGCTTGTCGACAACGCCGCCACCGACCGGTTCCTGCACCTGGTGGCCGAGGCGGTCACCGGCGAGATCGTCGGCACCATCACCGGCATCGACCATGTGGCGGTCTTCGACGACCCGGACAACGGCGCCAGCCTGTGGTGCCTGACCGTCGACTTCAACCAGGCACCGCCCGGCACCGGGCAGGCCCTCATCACCGAGCTGGCCAGCCGGTTGGTCGCCCGGGGTCGCGCGTACGTCGACCTGTCCGTGCTCGCCGAGAACGCCGGTGCGATCCGGCTGTACGAGCGGCTCGGTTTCTACCGCACCGCCACGCTCTGCGTGAAGCGGAAGAACCCGATCAACGAACGGTTGTTCCTGCCGGCCATGCCGGTCGGCTACGACGGACTCAACCCGTACGCGCGGATCGTCGCCGACGAGGCGATGCGGCGGGGTATCCGGGTGGAGGTGACCGACCCGGAGTGGGGTGAGCTGCGACTGACCAGTGGCGGCCGGACCATCCTCACCCGGGAGTCGCTGTCCGAGCTGACCTCGGCGGTGGCGATGAGCCGCTGCGACGACAAGCGGGTCACCCGCCGGATCCTGACCGAGGCTGGTCTGTCGGTACCGCGCGGGCGCACCGCCACCGGCGACGCCGCCGACGCGGAGTTCCTGGCCGAGGTGGGCCAGCTGGTGGTCAAGCCGGCGCGGGGCGAGCAGGGCAACGGCATCACCGTCGGCGTACGCACCCCCGAGGCGCTGACCACCGCCGTCGAACTGGCCGCCCGGTTCTGCCCGGAGGTGCTGCTGGAGGAGCTGTGCTCCGGTGAGGACCTGCGGGTCGTCATGATCGATCATGAGGTGGTGGCCGCCGCCGTACGCCGGCCCGCCTCGATCACCGGCGACGGAGTGCACGACATCACCGAGCTGATCGAGCGGCAGAGTCGTCGTCGGGCCGCCGCCACCGGCGGCGAGTCCCGCATTCCGCTGGACGACATGACCCGGGACGTGGTCACCGAGGCCGGGTACGAGCTGAACGACGTGCTGCCGGAGGGGCAGGTGCTGGCCGTGCGACGCACCGCGAACCTGCACACCGGCGGCACCATCCACGACGTGACCGGAGAGCTGCACCCGGTGATCGCCGAGGCGTGCGTCGCCGCCAGTCGCGCCATCGACATCCCGGTCACCGGGCTCGACCTGCTGGTGCCGGCGCCGGACCAGCCCGAGCACGTCTTCATCGAGGCCAACGAGCGGCCCGGGCTGGCCAACCACGAGCCACAACCCACCGCCGAACGCTTCGTGGATCTGCTCTTTCCCGGGACTCGGGCACCGCAGAAGCTCTGGACGCCGGCGGGTGCGGCACCATCTGGGGCATGACCGTACGCAAGACCACTCCGCTCCCCATCGACCTGGACTATCTCCGTCAGGTGCTGGTCGAGCTGCTCGACATACCGAGCCCGTCGGGGCGCACCGACCATGTGCAGCAGTACGTGGGTGAGCGCCTGTCGGCGCTCGGCATCCCGTCGACGCTGACCCGCCGGGGCGCGCTGAGCGCCTGCCTGCCCGGCCCCCGGGAGACCGGCGCGGACCGGGCCATCGTGGTACACACCGACACCATCGGCGGGATGGTCAAGCGGCTGAAGGAGAACGGCCGGCTGGAACTGAAGCCGATCGGCACGCACAGCGCCCGGTTCGCCGAGGGCGCCCACGTGCGGATTTTCACCGACGACCTGGATCGAGTGGTCACCGGTCAGGTGCTGCCGCTCAAGGCCAGCGGTCACCGCTACAACGAGGGCGTCGACCTGCAGGGCTTCGGCTGGGAGCAGGTGGAGGTACGCGTCGACGAGCCGGTGGAGGACATCGCCGGGCTGCGGGCCCTCGGCATCGACGCGGGCGACTTCGTGGCATTCCTGCCCACTCCGACGGTCACCGCCAGCGGGTACGTCAAGTCCCGCCATCTGGACGACAAGGCCGGCGTGGCTGCGGTCCTCGCCGCCCTCAAGGCGATGGTCGACGGCGGGGTGAAACCGGCCGTGACCGCGCATCTGCTGGTCACCGTGACCGAGGAGATCGGCCACGGCGCGTCCCACGGCCTCGACCCCGACGTGGCCGAGATCGTCTCGGTGGACGCGGCGGTGGTCGCCCCCGGGCAGCAGTCGCGGGAGCATTCGGCCACCCTGGCGATGGGCGACGGCGTCGGGCCGTTCGACTACCACCTCACCCGCAACCTGGCGTCGATCGCCCGGGAACACGACGTGGATCTCGTCCGGGACGTCTTCGACTACTACCGCTCGGACGTGGCGGCAGCGGTGGAGGCGGGCGCGCATGCCCGGGTGGCGCTGCTCGGCTTCGGCGTCGACGCCACCCATGGCCATGAGCGCACCCACCTCGAAGGGCTGCGCCACCTGGCCCAGTTGATCTGCCTCTACCTCCAGAGCGACCTGGTGTTCCCCGAATGGGACGCCGAGCCGGAGGGCGACCTGGCCGACTTCCCGTCGCTGGCGGTGCAGCCGGCCAGCGCGGACGGCCCCCGGGAAGGGCCGATAGGCATCGCCCAGAGCGCCTGACAGCGGGGCCGACAGCAGTGTGATCGAAATCCGTTGCCGGTCGGCCGGCGGCTGGATAGCGTGGCGGTACACGGGAAAGGAGGTGGTCCAGACTTGTATAGCAATCGGACTCGTGAGGTGGCTGTCCGCTAGCCGCTGTCCTCGACAGTGACAGTCCGTCCCTCGGGACGGGCACGGTAAGAGTCGTCGAGACCGTGTGGCAGCGGTGCGGCGAAACCACGACAGCCACCCGACCCCCGGGGTGCCGACCCAGTCCAGTCGGCCCGCGCGTCAGCGCGGAAGCCCCGGGGGTCGCTTCATTTCACCGGAGGCGGCCGTGTCCATGCGCGAGCTGGTGGTGCTCGGCACGGCGAGTCAGGCACCCACCCGGGACCGCAACCACAACGGGTACGTGCTGCGGTGGGACGACGAGGTGATCCTCTTCGACCCCGGCGAGGGCAGCCAGCGGCAACTGCTGCACACCGGCGTCACCGCCACCGACCTGACCCGGATCTGCGTCACCCACTTCCACGGCGATCACTGTCTCGGCCTGCCCGGCACCATTCAGCGCCTGTCCCTGGATCGGGTGCCGCATCCGGTGGCGGTGCACTTCCCGGCCGAGGGGGCCGACTACTTCGCCCGGCTGCGGTACGCCAGTTCCTTCCACGAGACCGTCGAGCTGGCCGTCACCCCGATCGAGGCGGATGGGCAACGGATCGTGCTGCGGCACGGGACGTTGGAGGCACGTCGGCTGCGGCACCCCATCGAGACGTACGGCTATCGGCTGGTGGAGCCCGACGGGTGCCGGATGCTGCCGGAGAAGCTGGCCGCGTACAGCATCGCCGGGCCGGCGGTCGGTGAGCTGCAACGCGTCGGTCACCTCGATCTCGACGGACGCCGCGTCACCCGCGACGAGGTGAGCACGCCACGGCCGGGGCAGCGGTTCGCCTTCGTGATGGACACCGGCCTCTGCGACGGGGTGTACGCGCTGGCCGAGCACGCCGATCTGCTGGTCATCGAGTCGACGTTCCTGGAGTCGGAGGCCGAGCTGGCCGCCGAGGTCGGGCACCTCACCGCCGGCCAGGCCGCACGGGTGGCGGCCGAGTCAGGGGTACGCCGACTCGTGCTCACCCACTTCTCCCAGCGGTACGCCGACCCGGCCCGCTTCGCCGACGAGGCCCGCCGGCACTTCGACGGCGATCTGGTGATCGCCGAGGATCTGACCACGGTTCAGGTGCCACCCCGACGGGTACCCTCTGCTGAGTGACCGTCACGCTGCGTCCGGCAGGGTCCGCTGATCTCCTGCCGGTGGGTGCCCTGCACCAACGTTCCCGGGTCGCCGCCTACTCCTCGTTCCTGCCGGCGGAGGCGCTGGCCGACCCGACCCCGGAGGTGATGGGCGAATACTGGGTGCAGCGATGGACCTGGGAGCGCGCCGACCATGTGATGACGGTGGCCGAACGGAACGGCACCCTGGCCGGCTTCAGCTACTTCGGCCCTGACGACGCGGGCGATCCAGCGACCGGGCTGCTCAACGCCATCCACCTGGAACCGTCCGAGCGGGGTCGCGGCGTCGGCCGGGCGTTGATGGTCGACGCCCTGGCCAAGATGCGGGCGCGCGGCTGGCGTTGCGCGGTGCTCTGGGTACTGCGCGACAACACCCACGCCCGCCTCTTCTACGAGCGCGGCGGCTGGCACCCCACCGGCCTGGAGCGCAACGAGATGATCGGCACCGCGTACACCCCCCAACTGCGCTACGAGCGCCAACTCTGATCCGTCCGCCGAACAGGCGACGGGGTCGGGGGCCGTCACCGTTGCAGGGCAGCCACCGGCTGGATGCGCATCGCCCGGGCAGCCGGCCACAGCCCGGCGGCAAGCCCGATCGCCGCGCTGGCGGCGACCGCGACGAGCGCGGCGCGCAGATCGAGAACGGGGGTCCATCCCTTCACGATGGCGGTACCCGCGATCACCGAGATGCCGAGCAGGACGCCTACCATCCCGCCCAGAGCACCGAGCACCGTGGTCTCGCCGAGCAGTTGGGCGAAGATGTGCACCGGACGACCACCCACCGCGCGACGCAGCCCGATCTCCGGAATCCGAGCGGCGACGGAGGCCGTCGCGGCGTTGGCGATGGAGACCGCACCGATCACCAGGGCCAGCCCACTGAGCAGCAGGCTCGACTGGGCGATATCGCCCTCGATCTCCTGTCGGAGCGTCCTCGGGTCAGGCGGCGCGATCGCCCGCAGGGCGGCCGGATCCTCTGGCCAGAGGGCGAGCGGTGACTGACGGCCGATCAGCTGGGCGGCACCTGCGGCGGTCGAGACGAGGACGTCACGTTCCACCTCCATTCCCGGTCTGACCAACGTGTTCTCTGCCAACGTGGCGGGCACGACCGCGGCGAGCATCGCTTCCGGTCGCCGCTGCACCTCGTCGTAGATTCCGATGACCGTGTAGGGCCGATCGTCGAGGAAGACCGCGACTCCCGTCCGGGCGATCCCCAACCGCTCGGCAACCGGTTTCGGAAGCATGATCACGGGAGATCGGCTGCGTTCGTGGAATTCGTCGTAGGTGCGCCCGAGCGTGATCCGGGGTGACATCACGGCGATCGCCTGCGGATCGGCACCGATGATCTTCACGGCTTCGGGTGCCAGGTGGGGCGACCTGGACAACGGCATCTCGGGGATCATGGTCCGGACGCCGGCCGCGGTGACTCCGTTGAGGCCACGGAGCTGTCGAAGGCGTGCCGGGGCCAGCCATCCGGTCGGCGCGTCCGGCGCGGCGACCACCCGCACCTCGGTCGCCCGGCGCACGTCAAAGGAGTCGCTGACCTGCCGCGACACCGTCGAGGCGATACCGAGGGTCGCCACGAAGGCCGCCGCACCGAGGACCGTGCCGACGGCCGTCATCAGCGACCTGCCCGGATGCCGGAGTACGGAGAGCCGAGACTCGCGAACCCAGTCCCGCAGTCGGAACCGGGGCATCCCGATGTCCAACTGCCGGACTACCTCCCGCTCGCGTCTCACCGCTCGCTCACCACCCCGTCCTCGACCGCCAGCCAGCGGGTGCCGCTGGCGGCGACGCGCTGGTCGTGGGTGACCATCACCAGGGTGAGCCCGTCGGCGTGCAGATCCGCGAGGAGTTCGAGCACGTTGGCAGTGTTCTCACTGTCGAGGTTGCCGGTCGGTTCGTCACAGAAGAGCACGCGCGGCCCCCCGGCCACCGCACGGGCGATGGCTACCCGCTGCCGCTCCCCACCGGAGAGCTGTCGGGGGTCGGCGTGGGCCCGTCGGGCGAGACCGATCCGGGAGAGCGCACGCGCCGCGCGCCGCTGTCGATCACGAGGCGGCCACGGCCCGTACAACATTCCCAGCTCCACGTTCTCCAGCGCGGAACGCCCGGCCAACAGGTGGAAGGCCTGAAACACGAACCCGAAGAGCTGACCGCGTAACGCCCCCCGCGCCGAGTCCCCCAGCCCGACGGTTTCCGTGCCCGCCACCGCATAGCTGCCGGAGCTCGGTAGATCCAGCAGGCCCAGCACGTTGAGCAGGGTCGACTTCCCGGAACCGGACGCTCCGGTGATCGTGACGTACTCGCCCTGTTCGACGTGCAGAGAGACATCGCGCAGCGCGTGTACGGGTTGGGCGTCGTCGTACACGCGGCACACCCCGGTCAGCGACAGCATCAGGCGTGCCCGACGACGACCAGCGTGCCCGGCACCACCGCGTCGCCCGGCGCGGGAGTGATCGCCACCCAACCACCGCCACCCTGGCCGGGCTGCACGGGCACGTCCAGCGTCTGCTCATCCGCCTTGAGGACGGTGACGAAGGCGCTGCCGTCCGCCCGCGAGTAGACGGCGGTCACCGGCACGGCGAGTTGTGGCTCTGTCGACGTGGCCGAGGCGATGTCCAGACGTACCGAGCGGTCAGCGGCGTTGAGCGCCGCGGAGGTGAAGGTGAGTTTGACCGGGAAACCGGTGGTGCCGGTCGACTCGTCGGTCCGCACCTCGGCACCGATGGACGCGATCTCCGCCTTTGCCGTACGGCCTGACACGTCGTCTGTCACGGTCGCCATCTGCCCGACACTGAGCAGCTCAACCTGCTCCTTCGCGACGACGGTGGACACGTACGGTGCACCACCGTTCAGTTGCAGCAGCGCCTTGTCCGGCTGATCGATGATCTGACCGACCCGGACCGCAACCGCGGTGACCTTCGCCGGGCTACGGGAGACGCGCAGGATCGCCGAGCGTGGCAGCACCGGCCCGGCTGCCACCGTCGCCCGCTGCGACGTCACGTCAGTGGCGTCGCCCCGGTCAGATGCGGCAGCCGAATCGTCTGCCGGCGGCGTTCCGGGCTGATCCACGGCCTGCGGCAGGCGGTAGCCGAGATCGCCCCACCACCTGCGTACCGCCTGCTGGGTGGCATTGTCGAAGCGCTTGGTGAGAGGCACCCGGTAGCCGATCCTGCGCATCGCCTGCTGGAGCTCGTGGACGTCGGGGCCCGTCATCCCCCCGACGAGATCGCGGTACAGCGGAAACGCCAGGCGCAGCGCGATCAACGGGTTGCCCGACGTCTCCAGAACGAGTCGGCCCTCACGCAGCTCGTCACCCCGCCGGACATCGACCCTGGTCACCACGGAGTCAGGGCCGACCAGGGCTGCCGGAGGTCGGACCGGGACGCTCGATCCTGGGCTGACCCGACCGCGGAGGACAAGCGGTTCGGCCAGGACACGTTGCTCGGCGGCCACCGTGACATGTGAGGGCGGTGGGGGTGCCGCGTCGGCGGCCACCTGATCCGGGTCCTGAAGGCTCAGACCCTGCCAGAAGGAAACTGCTACGAGAACGCCGACGGCCCCGAGCAGGGCTGACATCTTCATGCCGCGACGCCTGGGTGGTTTCGTGGTGAGGACGACATCGGTCGGCTCCTGCGGAGACGGTCCGTCGAGGATCTCGACATCCGTCCGGATCGTCATGTCCGCCCCACCAGGACGGTGGCCCGCTTGGCGAGTTCCTCTAGCTTGGGGTTGAGTTCCGCGAGCCTGTCCTCGTACTTGCTCGCGATCTTCGCCTCTTCGGCCCGGGCCCCGCTCAACAGCTTTTCCACCCGCCCGGACGCCTGATCGCACCGGTACCAGGCGGCCGCCAACTCGCCCTCCCGGCCACTCGGCACATAACGGCGGGCCGGGACCGCCGGGCCCACCTGCACGGTGCCCGGCCTCTTCGCCGGTTGCCAGGTGTACGGCTCACCGTCGAGGGTTCCGAGCGGAATGTCGAAGAGTTTCACGTCCCACAGCTTGTTTATGAAGGAGTCCCTGTCGCGCAACTGGAACCCTTCCTTTTCCAGGCAGTCCACGAGCGGGCTCAGGCTGGCCCGGATGCTGTCCCGGCTCCATCCGTTGAACTCGGTGGCGATGGCGTTACCGACCTCGTTGTAGCTGTCGAGGATCGCCCGCCCGTCGACGCCGATCGCCTCGTGGGACTGCTTGTCACAGGCGGCCATCTGCTTGTCGAAGCTCGGGTCGTAGCTGACCAGGGGTGGCCGTTCCGCAGCCTGGTCCTGGCCGAAGCCCTGCGCGCGGGCCTCCTGCTCGCTGGCGAAGCCACGAAACCGTTCGCGGGAGATGAGCAGCATCTGACCGGCTCCCTTGTAGACGTCGTTGCCGGCCTGCTTCATCTGCGGATAGCCGACCTTGGCCATGCACTCCGCGTTCAGCTGACGGATCGCGAAATCGAGAAAATCGACCTTGTCTCCGAGAAAGAGGTCGAAGGTCGACGCCTGCCCCGGCGGCAGGCTCCGCTCGGCCGCTCGGTCGTCCGTCCCCGCTCGGTCGCAACCCGTCACGAGCACGGCGACGACGGCCGGCACGGTCAGTCGAACCACCCAGTCAACTGGCTTCACTGGAATTTCCCTTCACGCCTCGCGGTGTTGACCGGAGCCCGTCAGGTGGCCGCTTGGGGCGGCCGTGCCCGGGCCGGCCGGGCGGCATCCCGCCACAGCGACCGACCCGGACACGATCATTTTCGGTCAGGTGCCCCAATTCTGATGGACGCTACACCGCGAGTGTGCGTAGTTCGCGTCGTTGTACAGCAGACCCACCCAGCCGTATCCGGAGGATGAGTTGGCGGCGTAGCTCCAAGAGCCGTTGTAGCCGTCAACGACGTAGACCCGGCATTGGGTGTCGCGGTTCCAGAACATGGAGGCGGCGAACACCACCGACCCGCTGGCGTTGTTGCCGCCCCAGTTGTAGTTGTCGTGGCGCTGGCTGTACCAGAAGTGCTTGATGGCGTCGTTGTACTTGCTGTCCCAGTTCTTCTTCAGGCAGATCTCGCCACGGTTGCAGCTGAGGTAGCCGTCGCCGACGTCTGCCGCCTGAGCGGGGCCGGCCGCCACGAAGAGCCCGGCGAACACCATCGCCAGCGTCGTGATTACACCGGCCGCTCGCGCGCGCCAGTGTCTGCGTTGTACCGTTGTCACGGTTCCTCCAGAGCAGAGTGGAGCCAAGCGGTTGCGGTGCCTGCAACACCGCAACCGCGCTTCCGCCCGCTGGCCAGCGCGCCCTTCTCGATCGATATCAGTCAAGCTAGCAAGAAGCCGCTACTCACGGTGCCCCTTCGAGGGCCGACGCGATCACCAGGCCCGCACACAAGGGACGCATGCGGCCATCGAAGAGCAGGTCACCCGGCAAGATCAGCCTCCGCCGCTGTTTGCAAGAGCAACGACAGTGATCCCCGTCACATTCATGCCGGTTGCCCATTGTGCACAAACAGGCCGGCCGGCTCCGCTAATGCGAAGCCGGCCGGCCGTTGTGCAGTGGATCAGCGGGCGCCGAGGTGAGCTAGGAGGTCCTGGCGGGTGAGGACACCCTTGGGCTTACCGTCGATCAGGACCAGGGCGGCGTCGGACTTCTCCAGCAGGTTCACCGCCTCGCTGACCGGCTGACCACCGCCGACCATTGGCAGCGGCGGCCCCATGTGCCGCTCGATGGTGTCGTGCAGGTGCGCCTGGCCGGTGAAGAGCGCGTCAAGCAGATCCTTCTCGGCGATCGAGCCGGCCACCTCGCCGGTCACCACCGGCGGCTCGGCCTTGAGCACCGGCAACTGCGAGACGCCGTACTCGCGCATGTAGTCGATGGCGTCGCGGACCGTCTCGGTCGGGTGCACGTGGACCAGTTCGGGTAGGCCGCCCGGCTTGCCAGCCATGGCCTCGGACACGGTGGGTTCCGAACCGGAGGCGTCGAGGAATCCGTAGCGGGCCATCCAGGCGTCGTTGAAGATCTTGGAAAGGTAGCCCCGACCGCCGTCCGGCAACAGCACCACGATCACGTCGTCCGGGCCGGCGGCGCGCGCCACCTCCAACGCCGCGACCGCCGCCATCCCGCAGGAGCCGCCGACCAGCAGCCCCTCCTCGCGGGCCAACCGCCGGGTCATCTCGAAGGACTGCTTGTCCGAGACCTCGATGATCTGGTCGGCCACGTTCCGGTCGTACGTCTCCGGCCAGAAATCCTCACCGACCCCCTCGACCAGGTACGGCCGACCGGTGCCGCCGGAGTAGACCGAGCCCTCCGGGTCGGCACCGATGATCTTGACGCTGCCGTTGGAGGCCTCCTTCAGGTAGCGCCCGATGCCGGAGATGGTGCCGCCGGTGCCCACCCCGGCCACGAAGTGGGTGATCCGTCCCTCGGTCTGCTTCCACAGCTCCGGGCCGGTGGTCTCGTAGTGCGAGCGCGGGTTCGCCGGGTTGGCGTACTGGTTGGGCTTCCACGCGCCGGGGATCTCCCGGGCCAGCCGGTCGGAGACGTTGTAGTACGAGCGCGGGTCCTCCGGCGCGACGGCGGTCGGGCAGACCACCACCTCGGCGCCGTACGCCCGCAGCACGTCCTGCTTGTCCTGGCTGACCTTGTCCGGGCAGACGAACACGCAGCGATAGCCCCTGAGCTGGGCCACCAGGGCCAGCCCGACGCCGGTGTTGCCGCTGGTCGGCTCGACGATGGTGCCGCCGGGGCGGAGGATCCCTGCCGCCTCGGCGTCCTCCACCATGCGCAGCGCGATCCGGTCCTTCACCGACCCGCCGGGGTTGAGGTACTCCACCTTCGCCAGCACCGTCGCCTGAATGCCCTCGGCGACGTTGCGTAGCCGTACCAGCGGCGTGTTGCCGATCATTTCGACGACGTTGTCGTAGTACTGCACCTCGTTGTGCCCTTTCGCTCCGGCACCGGCACGCCAGGCCGGGCGGGTGAACCAGGTGGAATTCCCGCCCAGAGTACGTCGGTCAGGGCACCACGTGGCCGGGGACCACGGTGCTGCGACGTGCCTCCCACTCCAGGAAGCGCTCGGTCTCGGCAAGCACCGAACCAGCCAGCCAGGTGACCATCACCGCGTCGTCGATCAGCCCGAACACGGCGAGGAACATTTCCGGTACCGCGTCGATCGGCGAGACGATGTACGCCGTAGCGGCGGTCATCATGGCCAGCCGCAGCCCGCCGTCGTACTGGCCACGGGCGGTGGCCGCGATCATCCTGGGCAGCGCCCCGATCCGGGCGCCGAGCGACGGCCCGCCCCGGGCACCGGCGGTCATCGCCCGCGCCAGGGCCACAAACGCGGCACCTCGCTTCAACGTCTTAGCCATCGTCGTGCTCCTCTCCACGTGCAGCGTGACGCCCCGCCGCAACACCGTCCATCCAAGTACCCAGCGCGGTCGTTTTCCAGGCACCGGAGCGCCGCGACGATGACAGCAGGGCGTCAGACAGGCGCGCTAGTGTCACGGTATGGGGGTCGCTGGTTCCGTCGTACCGGATCGTCCGCGCTGGCAGCGTGCCCTGCGGGTGGCCCGTCTGGCGGCCATCGGCACGGGTGCCACGGTGGCCGCCGCCGCGGCGACGACAGGTGTGCTCTTCGGCCAGGCCCGGCAGGCCCGGCGCACCATTCCAATGGCCGAGGCGCCGCCACCGCGCTGCGACGGCGTCTATGGCGCGAAGTTCCCCGGGCCCGCGATCACCATGGTCGTTCTCGGTGACTCGTCGGCCGCCGGTTACGGGGTGCACCGACGCCGTGAGACGCCTGGCGCGTTGTTGGCCACCGGCCTGTCCCGGCGTCTCCAGCGTCCCGTCCGGTTGCATCGCTTCGCGGTGGTGGGCGCCATCTCGGCCGGCTTGAAATTTCAGGTCGAGGCGGCCCTGGAGTGCGACCCCGAGGTCGCGGTCATCCTGATCGGCGGCAACGACGTCACCAATCGCACCCCGCCGGCCCTGGCCGTGCGCTACCTCGTCGAGGGGGTTCGGGCACTGCGCGCGGCCGGTGCCGAGGTGGTCGTCGGGACCTGCCCGGACCTCGGCGCGATCCGACCCATTCAGCCACCGCTGCGCTGGTTGGCCCGCCGGTGGAGCCGGCAGCTCGCCGCAGCGCAGACGGTCGCGGTGGTGTCGGCCGGTGGTTGGACGGTCTCCCTCGGCGACCTGCTCGGTCCCCGGTTCACCGCCGAGCCGGGGCGGATGTTCGCCTGGGACCGGTTCCACCCCTCCGCCGAGGGCTACGCGGCGGCTGCCGCCGCCCTGCTGCCGACGGTGCTCTCCGCTCTGGGCCAGGGTGCCGAACGCAGGCCTTCGCCAACGCGGCTCGAAGGCGTACGGTCGTTGCCTAAGGCCGCACAGGAGGCGGCTCGGCACCCGGGGACGGAGGTCAGCGGTACGCAGGTCCGGGGCAGCGAGAGCGGTCCGGCCGGCCGTTGGGCGCAGCTGCGCCGGCGGGGATTCTTCGGTGTCGGTCCGACGCCGCAGCCAGCCCGCACCGTCGACACACCCGCAGTGGAAGGATTCTCATGACCGAGCGGATCAGGGGCCGGTCGGGTTCCGGCGCGAGGACGGCGTCATGACCAATCTCTCTGCCGGCACCCAGGTCGCCGCGCGGGTCGCCCGTACCGTCGCATTTTCCCTGCTCGCGGGCACGCTCGGCGGGGCCGCGGTGCTCGCCGGCGAGGCCGTGGTGGCGCGCAACCGTCGCTACGCCCAGCCAGAGCTCGGCCTGGCCCTGCGGGCGACCGTCGGTCGGGCCGGTGCCCCACCGCTGCGCCTGGTGCTGCTCGGCGACTCCTCGGCCCTCGGCGTCGGGGTGGACCGGCTCGGCGACACCATCGGCGGGCAGTTGTCGGAGTTGCTCGCCGAGGGACCGGGCGGGCGTCAGGTGCACCTGTCCAGCGTCGGTGTCTCCGGCTCACGCTCAACCGACCTGGCCACCCAGGTGGCGCGAGCGCTGCTCGGCGAGCGGCCGGACGTGGCGGTCGTCCTGGTCGGCGCCAACGACGTCACCAGCATGCGCCGGCCGACCGAGGCCGCCGCCTATCTCGGCGCCGCCGTGCACCGGCTGCGTCAGGCCGGCGTCGAGGTCGTGGTCGGCACCTGCCCGGATCTCGGCGCCGTACGCGCGATCGCGTCGCCGCTACGGCAGGTCGTCGGTTGGATGGGACGCCGGATCGCCCAGGCACAGACCGGTGCGGTGCTCGACGCCGGGGGGACGGTGGTCGACCTGGCCACCGAGACGGGCTCGGTGTTCCGGGCCGACGCCGGCACCTTCTGTCACGACGGCTACCACCCCTCCGCCGACGGTTACCGGGTCTGGGCCCACGCCCTGCTGCCCGCGGTGGTCGCCGCCGCGGCCGTCACCCCACACCACTGAGCGGGTCTGTTCATCCGACGCGGGGTGACATTTCCCGGCCGACGGAAACTTCCGCCGCAAGTTACCGGCGAGTTAACGTGTCGGTATGCCGATTGAGTCGTCCCGCGACGCCGTCATCGTCGCCACCGCCCGCTCCCCCATCGGCCGGGCTCACAAGGGCTCCCTACGTGATCTCCGCCCGGACGATCTGGCCGCCACCATCGTGCAGGCGGCCCTGGCCAAGGTGCCGCAGCTCGACCCGCGACAGATAGACGACCTTTATCTCGGGTGTGGGCTGCCCGGCGGCGAGCAGGGTTTCAACATGGCTCGCGTGGTCGCCGTGCTGATGGGCCTCGACGGCCTGCCCGGCGCGACCCTCACCCGCTACTGCGCATCCTCGTTGCAGACGACGCGAATGGCCATGCATGCGATCCGGGCCGGTGAGGGCGACGTCTTCATCTCCGCCGGCGTCGAAATGGTCTCCCGCTACGCACGCGGCAGCTCCGACGGGTTGCCGCCCGAGGCTCAGGCCCTGCTCGGCGGCGCCTGGGAGAACCCACGCTTCGCGTCGGCACGCGAACGGTCCCAGGCTCGCGCCGAGGCCGGCGCGCCGGTCTGGACGGACCCGCGTGAGAAGGACGCGCTACCCGACGTCTATCTGGCCATGGGACAGACCGCCGAGAATCTCGCCCAGGTGTACGACGTGAGCCGCGCGAACATGGACGCTTTCGGCGTACGCAGTCAGAACCTGGCCGAGAAGGCGATCGCCGACGGCTTCTGGTCCCGTGAGATCACCCCGGTCACCACGCCCGACGGCACAGTGGTCGCCACCGACGACGGGCCCCGAGCCGGGGTCACCTTGGCGGCGGTCTCCGAGCTGAAGCCGGTCTTCCGCCC
The DNA here is from genome assembly GCF_018070435.1 of Micromonospora sp. C51. Lineage (NCBI taxonomy): Bacteria > Bacillati > Actinomycetota > Actinomycetes > Micromonosporales > Micromonosporaceae > Micromonospora > Micromonospora sp. C51. The sequence goes on from NZ_JAGPXQ010000015.1 coordinate 107,375, forward strand.
GGACGGCCGGATCACCGCCGGCAACTGCTGCCCGCTGAACGACGGGGCCGCCGCCGTGGTCGTGATGAGCGCCCAGCGGGCCGATGAGCTGGGCATCACTCCACTGGCGCGGATCGTCTCCACAGGTGTCACCGCGCTGTCACCCGAGATCATGGGCCTCGGCCCGGTGGAGGCGAGCCGGCAGGCACTCGAACGCGCCGGTATGACCATCGACGACGTCGACCTGGTCGAGATCAACGAGGCGTTCGCCGCCCAGGTGATTCCGTCGTACCGCCAGCTGGGCATCCCGGAAGAGAAGCTGAACGTGATGGGCGGCGCGATCGCCGTCGGTCACCCGTTCGGGATGACCGGCGCCCGGATCACCGGCACACTGCTCAACGCCCTGCAATGGCATGACGCGACCATCGGCCTGGAAACCATGTGCGTTGGTGGCGGCCAGGGCATGGCAATGGTCGTCGAGCGCCTGAGCTGACTGAGCACCGATCGCCGGCCGTCAGCGCGGCCGGCGGTCAGGCGCGGCCGGCGGTCAGGCGCGGTCGGCGGTCAGGCGCGGTCGCGACATGCGGCAACTCGAGCCATCAGCTCGGCGGTAGACCCCGGCTTGCCGCATGTCGGGCCACTTGAGGGGCCGGTGGTCAGAGCGCGGTCCGGGTCGCGGTGACCTCGGTGGCGGCCCGGGCCAGGGCCTCCTCGCTCGGGTTCGCGGCGAGCAGGTCCGCGGTGACCACCCGGAGTTGGTCGGGCAGAGCCAGGTCGTTGTCGAGCCGGGGTACGACTCGTCGTGGCTGCCCCTCCGCGTCCGCGGCGAGGTTGGCGATCTCCTGCACCAATCGGTGCACCAGATCCGCCCGGGACACGTTGCCGACCGATGCGGCGGCTGACCACCGTGGCTGCTGCCAGTGGCTGACCTGCCGCACCAGCAGCTCCACCCCCCGCACAACCTCCGCCTCTGCCTCACTCCCACCAACACCCGCCACCCCCGCACTCTACGCACCGACCCCCAAGCGACCGCCGATCATGCAGTTGGGGTCGTCGATTCCTCCGCTTACGCCCGACCTGTCCGGTGCCACAACTGCATGATCGGCGCAGCGGGAGAGCGGGGACTGGGGTGGGGAGACGACGGCGCCCGCCCCGGGTTGGGGCGGGCGCCGGTCGGTCGTTGGGCGGCGAGGTCAGTCGTCGCCCTGGAAGTAGCTCAGCAGGCGCAGCATCTCGATGTAGAGCCAGATCAGGCTGACCAGGATGCCGAACGCGGCCACCCAGGAGTAGCGCTGCGGCAGGCCCATCCGGACGCCGTCCTCGACCTCCTTGAAGCTCAGCACGAAGCTCAGCGAGGCGACCACGATGCAGACGATGCTGAAGCCGATGGCCAGCGGGCTGCCGTCACGTAGGCCGGTGTTGACGCCGAAGAGCGCCAGCACCAGGTTGATCAGCATGACGGCGAACAGACCCGCCATCACCGCGATCATGCCCTTGACGAACTTCGGCGTGGCCCGGATGACCCGCGCCTTGTAGAGCATGGCCATCACGAAGAAGACACCGAAGGTCGCGGTCACCGCCTGGAGCACGATGCCGTCGTACAGCGATTCGAAGAACTTGCTCACGGCGCCGACGAGGACACCCTCGACGACGGCGTACGCGACGACGAGCGCCGGGTTCGCCATCCGGGAGAACGAGATGATCAGGCCGAGCACCAGGCCGACGATTGCCGCACCGATCCAGGCGACGCCGAGCAGCGCGTCGGGCACCAGCGCCCACGCCGCCGCGGCGGCAACGCCGACGATCGCCAGGAGGGTGACCGTCTTGACCACCACGTCGTCGATCGACATGGGGGTGACCGCCGGTGGGGCCGACGGAAATCCGGGCGCGCCGGGGTAGCCGGCCTGCGGCGGAACCTGCTGGGGGTAACCGGGCTGTCCGTACGGCCCGGACGGGGCGTACCCGGCGGCCCGCTCCCGCTCGGCCGCCTGACCAAGCCGGGCGAGCACCGGGTTCGAAGTCTTCACTGTCTGGCCTCCCTCAGGGGGTCTCATTGCACGTCAACGTGCAGTACAAGAGTAAACGTCCCGACCAGCCCTTGGAGATCGCCAAGCTGAGGGAAAGCTGAGAGCTGAGCCGATCCGGCACCTGAGCACAGGCTCTCACGGCGAGGTCTTCGCGAGGTGGTGCCCGGGGCGGGGGTCGAACCCGCACGCCTTGCGGCAGCCGCTTTTAAGGCGGCCGTGTCTGCCTTTCCACCACCCGGGCGGGTGACACCGGCGTGCCGGCACGTACGGTGCAGTGCCACGGTAGCGGGTTCGTCGCCACTGCGGCGTCCCCCGCCAAGCACCGCCAGTAGGGTCGAGGCCGTGAGCAGCCGCGCGCCCCTCGCCCCGACTGATGACGTGGCAACGCAGGCGGGTCACCCCCTCGCTCGGGTACGCCGACGGCGGCTCATCCGGCTCACCCGGACGGTCGTCCGGTACCGGATCGACCTGCTGGTAGGGCTGTTCTTCGCGGCGCTCGCCGGCGCGCTCACCCACCGCCTCTGGGCCGACCCGACCGGTCTGGTGCTCGCCCTCAACCCCGAGGACCAGGTGCTCTACGAGTGGTTCCTGGCCGTCGACGCCCGGGCCCTGCTGGGCGACTTCGGCCTGTCCACCGACCGGCTCAACGCCCCTGTCGGGGTCAATCTGATGGCCAACACGTCGGTCATCGCCCTCGGTGTGCTGTGCGCACCCGTCACCCTGCTGTTCGGCGCTCCGGTCACCTTCACCCTGCTGGTCACGGTCAACCTCGCCGGCACCGCAACCGCCTGGTATCTCCTGTTCAGCCGTACGCTGCGGGCCCGCCGGGCCGCCGCGACGCTGGGCGGTGCGCTGTGCGGCTTCGCCCCCGGCATGGTGTCCCAGAGCAACAGCCATCTGCACATGACGGCGCAGTGGCTGTTGCCGGTCATCGTCTGGCTGGTCGTACGCCTGCTGCGGGCGGCCGGGCCGGCTGCCGGCGCGCCGGACCGACGCCGGTTGACCACCTCCGCGATGGGGCTCGCCGCCGCTGTCTCCGCTCAGGTGTTCATCGGCGAGGAGGTGCTCTTCCTCGCCGCGCTCACCCTGCTGGTGATGGCGGTGACGATGATCATCACGGACCGCGATCTCACCCGTCGGGCGCTCCCCGCCTTCGCCGGCGCAATGGTCCTCGCCACCGGTACGGCCCTACTGGTGCTCGCCCGCCCGTTGTGGTTCCAGTTCGCCGGGCCCCTCGGCGTCGCCGATGGCATGTTCAGCCCGCACTACTTCTCAGCCGACCTGCGCAGTTGGTGGGCGATCTCACCGCTCTCGCTGCTCGGGGACGACCGCTCCGCCCAGTTGAGCACCGGCCCGGCCGAGTACAACACCTTCCTGGGCTGGCCGCTGCTGGTCGTCACCGTCGGCTGCGCCGTCTGGCTGGGACGCCGCCCGCTGGTGCTGGCCTGCACCGCCGGAATTCTCGTGATGGGTGCGCTGTCGCTCGGCCCCGAGGTGATTTTCGACCGCGAAGCCTCCGGCCTGCCCGGGCCGTACGCACTGCTCGGCGGAGTGCCGGTGGTCGACGGCGCGCTACCGATGCGGTTCGCCCTGGCCGTACCGCCGCTGATCGCGACGCTGCTGGTGCTGACGGTCGACCGGGCGCTGCGCAGCACGGGCCGCGCCCGCCGGCTCACGCTGGTCGCGGTCGCCGTGGCGGTGGTACCGCTGCTCCCCGCGCCGCTGCCTACCGCACAGCGCCCGCCGGTTCCGGAGTTCATCGCCGCCGGCCACTGGCGGACGTGTGTCGAGCCGGGCGGCGTCCTGGTACCGGTGCCGTTGGCCACGCCCAAGGAGCCCTGGCCGATGCGATGGGCGACCGCCGCCAACGCCGAGTTCAGCATGCCGCAGGGCTTCTTCATCGGCCCGCACGGCCGTGGCGGCAGCGCTGCGATGGGCGTCGCCCCGCGACCCACCTCCGCGCTCCTGGCCGACGTGGCCCGCAGCGGTCTCCGGCCCGTCGTCGGGGACGAACAGCGCCGCCGCGCCGCCGCGGACGTTGCGTACTGGGGTGCCTCGTGCGTGGTGCTGGCCGCCGACACGGCGCACGCCGACAGTCTGCGGCTGACGCTGGAGGCGCTCTACGGACCGTCGACCCGCCTCACCGACGCCTGGTACTGGCGGGTCGAAGAAACGCGGTAGCCCCCTTCCGGGGAAGAGGGCTACCGCTCACTCACACCTTCGACGGGGGCTGAGACGCCTCGGCGAACTCCTCACGCGGGTCGTGCAGCTGGCCGAGGGCCACCACCTCACGCTTGAGCACGAACGCCAGCGTCCAGTCGACCACGACCCGGACCTTCCGGTTCAGCGACGGGATCCGGCTCATGTGGTACGTCCGGTGCATGAACCACGCCGGCCAGCCGGTCATCTTGATGCCGTAGACCTGCGCCACCCCCTTGTGCAGGCCGAGGCTGGCCACGCTGCCGACGTGCTTGTGCTTGTAGGGCACCGGCGCCCGGCCCCTGATCACGGCGACGATGTTGTCGGCCATCCGCTGCGCCTGGCGTACCGCGTGCTGCGCGCTCGGCGAGCAGTAGTTGCCCGGCGGCTTGGTCAGGTCGGGTACGGCGGCGCAGTCGCCGGCGCTCCAGGCGCCCTCGACGACGCGGTCACCGTCGACCACCTGCAACGTCGGCAGGCAGGTGACCCGACGCCGCTCCTCGCGGGGGAAGTCGGTCGCGTCAAGCATCGGTGACGGCTTCACCCCGGCGGTCCAGACGATGGTGTCCGCGCTGAAGCTGTCCCCGTCGGAGAGCTTGACCACCCCGTCGACGCAGGACTCCAGCCGGGTGTCGAGCCGGATGTCCATGTCCCGCTTCAGCAACTGCTGCACCGTGTAGGCACCCATGTCCCGGTCGACCTCCGGCAGCACCCGCTGGGTGGCCTCGACCAGTACCCACCGCATGTCCGACGTGTTCAGCTCCGGGTAGTACTTCAGCGCGTGGCGGGCCATGTCCTCCATCTCCGCCAGCGCCTCGATACCGGCGTACCCGCCGCCGACGAAGACGAAGGTCAGCGCCCGGCGGCGTACCTCCGGGTCGGTGGTGGCGGCGGCCACGTCGAGCTGTTCGAGCACGTGGTTACGCAGATAGATGGCCTCACCAATGGTCTTGAAGCCGATGCCGTGCTCGTGCAGGCCCGGGATGGGCAGGGTCCGGGAGACCGAGCCGGGGGCGACCACCACGTGGTCGTAGGTGATCTCGCGAGGCGGGCCGATGATCGGCTGCACCGTGGCGGTCCGGCTCGCGTGGTCGATCCGGGTGACCGCACCAGCCACCACCTTGCACCGGCGCAACTCCCGACGCAGCGGCACCACGGAGTGCCGTGGGGAGATGTTCCCCGCCGAAGCCTCGGGCAGGAACGGCTGGTACGTCATGTGCGGCTGCGGGTCGACGACGACGACCTCAGCCTCACGGGGACTCAGCTTCTTCGACAGGCGCAGCGCCGCGTAGAGACCGACGTGCCCGGCGCCCACCACAAGGATCCGCTTCGGATTCACGCCTACCATCTTTCCCCCACCGACAGCGGTAATCCCGCGCGCGGCCCCCTTCTGTGACCGAGCACAACGCGACTGTGACCCCGGTAACGACGGCCACCGGCGGCATCCTCGAACCGCCGACACCAGCTGTCGCGGCAGACCCGGGGAACCCCCGAATCACCGGCGTCGCAGCAGCCCAGCCAGCAACGCGGTCACCCCGACAGCCAGCAGCAGACCGGCCACCGTGACCGCCTGCCAGCCGCCACCACCGGGCCGGGCACCGGCGAGTTCGAGCAGCAGCACGCCGAGCACCGACGTGGCGAGCAACACTCCGGCGGCCCGGGTGAGCCAACGCACTATCACGTCCGGGTCCACCACGGCGTCGTACGGCAGCACCGCCACCAACGCGCAGAGCGTGTGGGTCAGGTAGAGCGCCACGGCCACCGCCATCAGCCGCCACAACGCGATAGGTCGGTTGTATCCGTCGGTGGCGAGCAGCCAGCCGCCGACCGTGACCAGGGCGGCGAAACTCGGCCAGAGCCGGCGCGGCAGCACCGCCGGCAGCGCCGCGACCGCCACCAGCGGGCCCAGCGCCTCACCCGCCACGACCTCGGCGGGGTACGCCAGCAGCAGCCCCACCAGTGCGCTGAGGAAGATCCCCACCCGGACCAGCACGGGAGCCAGCGAGATCCGTGCTGCGGCGGTCCGCAACGCCCGAACCCGCCCGATGACCGCCCCCATCACCGGCCACCCACCCGGGGGGCGGTGGCCAGCCTCGCCACGTCGCGTAGCACCTGGTCGAGACTGCCGGCGCCGGCCCACGGCACCACCGGCACCCCGTGCTCACGCAACTGCGCGATCATCGTGTCCCGGTCGAGTCGCCACAGCCGGTACGCCACCTCGGCCCAGCCCCGATCCTTCGGCGGTGACAGGTCCGCCGGGAGCGTGTCGACGGCCACCACGAACCGCCCCGAACGGGCCAACCGGGCCAACATCTGCGCCGACCGCTCCTCCAGCAACGGGGTGAGCACCACCACCAGCGCGTCCGCGGAGAGCAACTGCGGGCCGAACACGTGGTCGTACGGCTCGTGTGGCGAGGACTGGGCCTTGACGTCCAACAGCCACTCCAGCACGGTCAGGTACTGCCGCCGTCCGGTCGCGGGGCGCAGCCGCCGGGCACTCGGGCCGTACTCCAGCAGCGCCACCCGGTCACCCCGGTGCAGGTAGTGCTCGGCAATGGCGGCGGCCGCCCGGACCGTGGTGTCCAACACCGACGCCGTACCGGTGACCCCACCGGAGCGACCCGCCTCGGCCAGCACGTCGAGCAGCACGACCACTTCGGCGTCCCGGTCGGAGAGAGTGGCCGCCACGTGCAGTTGCCGGGCCCGCAGCGACACCCGCCAGTCGATCCGGCGCAACCGGTCACCGGGGGCGAAGACCCGCACCCCGGCGAGTTCGCCTCCCTCACCGGGACGACGCGAGTGGTGGGCACCGACCAGGCCGGCGGCCCGGGGCATCACCTCGACCGCCTCGAACGGCTCGGTCTTCGGGTACACCTTCGACCGGACCGGTTCGACGATCACCGCACGCGAGACCAGCAGGCCCTGCGCGGCGGCGACCCGGGCACCCGCAGGACCCAGCGGATGCCGGCCCCAGCGCAGCGCGGTACCGGCCAACTCCAGGTCGACGGCGGTGTCCGGGGCGACCGACGTGACGAACGGACGGTCCGCCACGGTCGGTTGCCCGGCACCGGCGGCTCGGCCGGTGCCGACCACCGCGCTGCCGGCGAGACCCGCGCGTTCGACGCGCAGCCACGGTGAGACCCGGGTACGCAGCACCGCCACGTCGTAGGAGACCGCACCCGGGTTGCCGACGGTGACGGTCCCGGCCATCGCGCCGCCCTCCACCAGGGGATCCTCGTCGGTGCTGAGCCACACCCGAGGCAGTTCGACGGGTCGGCGTCGCAACGCGTACGCGGTGCCGAGCGCGAACGGGATGGCCAGCACGATCAGATCCACCCGTCCCAGCAGCACCGCGGCGACCAGAAGCAGGCCGGTGAGCAGCACCGCCCGACCGAACGCCCAGGTGGGCGTCCAGTTGGTGGGTGCCGTTCGCTCGCTCCGCTCGCTCACGCCGGGTCAGTCTCCCGGTCGGCCGGCGGCGTAGCTGGGCAGCGCGCCACTGGCCGGCGCCGGGGTGCCGTCGAGAACCTCACCGACCACGAAGGACGGATCGACCCGACGCAGCCACATCTCCGGCCGCAACGTGATCCGGTGGGCCAGCGCCGGGGCCGCGACGTCCTTGACGTCCTCGGGCACCACGTAGTCCCGCCCGGAGAGCACCGCCCGTACCCGGGACAGCAGCAGCAGTGCCAGCGAACCGCGCGGCGACGCGCCGACCAGCACCGACGGGTGCTCACGGGTGGCCGCGGTCAGCGCCACGATGTACCGGCCCACCGAGTCTTCCACCACGACGTCTTCCAACGCCGCCTGCATGGCGCGCAGGGTGCCGGCGTCGACCACCGGCTTGATCTCGGCCTCCTCGCGGCGGCGCGCCATCCGCCGACGCAGCACCTCCCACTCCTCGTCCTGCGCCGGGTAACCGAACGACACCCGCAGCAGGAACCGGTCCAGCTGCGCCTCCGGCAACGGATAGGTGCCCTCGTACTCGATGGGGTTGGCGGTGGCGAGCACGTGGAACGGCTCGTCCAACCGGTACGTCACGCCCTCCACCGAGACCTGCTTCTCCTGCATCGCCTCCAGCAGAGCCGACTGGGTTTTCGGCGGGGTCCGGTTGATCTCGTCGGCGAGCAACAGGTTGGTGAAGACCGGTCCGGCCCGGAAGGTGAAGTCACCGCTGCGTTGGTCGTAGAGGAACGAGCCGGTGACGTCGGCGGGCAGCAGGTCGGGGGTGAACTGTAGGCGCCGGAAGTCCAGGCCCAGTGCCTGGGCGAAGGAGCGCGCGGTGAGCGTCTTGCCCAGCCCCGGCAGGTCTTCGAGCAGCACGTGGCCGCCGGCGAGGATGCCGGCGAGCACCAACTCCAGGGCGTCCCGTTTGCCGACCACGACCTGGCCCACCGCGTCCAGTACGGCCCGGGCGAGGCGACCTACCTCGGTGGGGGGCATCGTCCGGCCGACGTCGTTCATCAGATCTTCTCCAGTTCGGCGACGATCGCCGCGAGGTCGCGCGGCGAGGGGGTGCGGCGGGGTGGGGTTTCCAGGAACGTCAACAGGTCATCGCCCAGCAGGGCGCGGGCCCGGGCCGGATCCGACTCGCGGGTGACGCCGTGCTTCAGGCGCATCCGCTCGTCCGCCAGCTCGGCCAGGCGGGGCAGGATCACGGTGGTGAACCGTTCGGGGCGGGTCTTGGACCACTCCAGAGGAGTCGCCCAGCCGTTGATCGCGACTCGCAGCGCGTCCCGGGCGTCCCAGTTGTAGGTGCCGGGCTCCTCGCCGCCCCGCGACGACGAACCGCCCTGGCCGGACTTCGGTGGTGGGGCGAGGGTGGCGACGATCCGGCGTACCACCAGCAGCGCGACCACGGCGGCGACCAGCACCAGCAACGACACCCGCAGCCCGACCGCGCGCAGCCCGGCGACGGCCACCACGGTCACCGCCGCGGTGACACCGAGCACGCCGGCGACGGTACGCAGCCGCCCGCCCCGGCGCGGCTCGGACTGGATCGGCCGCTCCTCGGAGAAGCTGAGCAGGTCGTCGATACTCGTGCTGCTCACGCCGGCTCCCGCTCGGCCAGTTCGGTCAGTTCGCCGCGCAACCGGCGCAGCGCCACCCGGGCCTGGTCCCTGGTCCGTTCGTCCACCGGGCGGGTGGCGTACCGGGCCTCGCGATAGACGTTCGCGAACTCGGCCAGCACGTCGGCACTCACGATCGCCGACACGCCGGTGGACGGATCACCACGAAGCAGCCGGGTGACCAGGTCGGTGGGGGTGTCGCCGGTCAGCCGGGGCACCCCGGCGACGGCTGCGGCCTCTTCGAGGCGTACCCAGCAGGCGATCACCGCGGTCCGCGGGTCGGTGGCGCGGTCGTCCAGGTCGACCAGGCCGGCGTCGACGGCCGCCACCACCTCCGCGGCAGTACCTTCGGCGCTGCGCCGGGTCGGCTGCGCGGGCAGTGCCCGGGTGACCCGACGCGCCACCCCACGCGCCACGGTCCAGAGCAGATAGCTGAGGGCGGCGAGCAGCGCCAGGCCGAGCACTGCCACCGCCACCGTGCCGAGCCAGGACGGGATCCGGGTCCGGGTCTCCTCGGCGGCCTCGCGGGGTTCGGCCGGGATCGAGGGACGCGGCTCCCCACTCGGGTACTCCAGCACGAAGGGCGCATCCTTGACGGCGGGCGGTATCCGGCTCGCGCCGATCGACGAGTGCGCGGTGGCCAGGGTCACGGCGGCGAGCAGGGCAATCACCGCCGTCACCGGCCACCAGCTGCGAAGCACGTCCATCGGTTACCTCCGGGCCATCGGGGCGTACGGCGGGACGGCACCCGTACCGTCCGCCATCGTCATCGCCCCGCCGCCTCAGTCCACCCCGGCCAGCAGTTTCGCCCGGGCGAACACATCGTCCAGCATCTCTGGTGTCAGCCGACCGGTGAAGGTGTTCTGCTGGCTGACGTGGTAGCAACCGAGCAGTTCCGGTCCGGCCGTGCCGGACCAGTGTGCCCCATGCCCGAAGGACGGTCGCGGGCTGGGCGGAAGGACGCCGTACCCGGCACGCAACGCCGGCCACCACGCGGCCCAGGCGAAGGCGCCCAGCGCCACCACCACCCGCAGCGTCGGCCGGATCAGCTCGACCTCACGATGCAGCCAGGGCGCACAGGTGTCCCGCTCGCCCGGGGTGGGCTTGTTGTCCGGTGGGGCGCAGCGTACGGCGGCGAAGATCCTCGTCTCCCGCAGCGCCAGTCCGTCGTCGGCGGTCACACTCGTCGGCTGGTTGGCCAGGCCGGCCCGGTGCAGGGCGGCGAAAAGCACGTCACCGGACCGGTCGCCGGTGAAGATCCGGCCGGTGCGGTTGCCGCCGTGCGCGGCCGGGGCCAGCCCGAGGATGGCGATCCGGGCCGCCGGATCGCCGAAGCCGGGCACCGGCCGTCCCCAGTACTCCTGATCGCGGAAGGCCGCCCGCTTCGTGCGGGCCACCTCCTCCCGCCAGTCGACCAGCCGGGGGCAGGCGAAACAGTCGACAACGCCCGCGTCCAGGTCGGCCAGATCCGTCGCCCGCGCGGCGCGGGCGACGACTTCGACGGGGGTACGCGACTCAGCCAAGCTTGGCCCGGAAGAGTTCCAGAGTGCGCGCCCAGGCGCTGGTGGCGGCCCGCTGGTCGAACTTCTCCGGCCGGTCCTCGTTGAAGAAGGCGTGCGCGGTGCCCGGGTAGTCGTGCAGCTGGCAACTGCCGCCGGAGTTCTCGATGGCCCGGCGTACCGCCTGGACACCCGGGTCGGCAGAGGTGCCGTCCGCCTCGGAGCAGTGCACCAGCGCGTCCTTGCCCGCGTAGTCGGTCCACTCGGCACGCATGCCTTCCCAGGGCAACTGGGGGTAGAAGGCGGCGGTGGCGACGATCCGCTCGGAGAAGTTCGCCGCCCACAGCGCCAGACTGGCCCCGGCGCAGAAGCCGGCGCAGCCCACCTTGCCGGTGACCTCGACCCGGCCGGCGAGGTAGTCGGCGGCGGCGGCGATTTCCCGTGCCGTCTCGTCCATCTGCGGTCCGTTGAGTAGCCGCCGCGGCTCACTCGGCTTCCCGGCCGGCTCGCCGTGCCGAAAATCGGGGGCGAGGGCGACGAAGCCCGCCTCGGCGAAACGGTCCACCACTGACCTGATGTGCGGCACGAGGCCCCACCAGTCCTGAATCACGATCACTGCCGGGCTTGCCGCGCCGGTGGCAGGTATCGCGAGATATCCCTCACCCGTGCCGGCATCACCACGGTAGGTCACCATCTCGCCCATCGGCCCGTCCTCCTAGCGGTCAGTCATCGTTGGCTGGTCGCCCAGTGGTCCTACGTGCGGGTAGCCTGCCACGCGGTGACCTCCGCCGGGAAGATGCCGGAACAGTGGCATTCACCTCCTGTTCGCGCTAGCGCCGATACCTCCCGTTCGCGTTTGCCAGACTCCAGGCGATGCCGTCGAGGATGTCGTGCTCGGAGGCGACCACGGCGGCCATGTCGGCCCGCTCCATGGCGACGCGGAGCACCAATGCGCCGGCACCGATCACGTCCGCGCGGCCGGGATGCATCACCGGGATGGCCAACCGCTGCTCGCGCGTCATGGCCAGCAGGTCGGCGGTCACCTCCGCCACCCGCTCGTACGACACTCGGGCGTGGTGGATGCGGGCTGGGTCGTACCCGGTGAGGCCCTCGGCGATCGCGACGACGGTGGTGACCGACCCGGCGAGCCCGACCAGCGTGGCCGCCTGCCGTCCCGGCACGGCCGTCAGCGCCCGATCCACCGCGACCGCGATGTCGGCCTGGGCGGCGGCGATCTCGTCCAGTCCCGGCGGGTCACCGTGCAGGTGCCGCTCGGTCATCCGTACGCAGCCGATGTCCATGGAGATCGCGGCGTCGACCCCACCGTCCCGGGTGCCGACGACGAACTCGGTCGAGCCGCCACCGATGTCCAGCACCAGGTACGGCGACGGCGCGTCGGCGGGTAGGCCGCGCACCGCTCCGGTGAACGACAGCCGCGCCTCCTCGTCCCCGCTGACCACCTCCGGCGCGACGCCGAGCGTCTGTTCGACCATGGCGCGGAAGTCGGCCGCGTTCTCCGCGTCCCGGCTGGCCGACGTGGCGCACATCCGCACCCGCTCGGCACCCAGCTTCTCGATCTCGGCGGCGTAGTCGGCGAGCGCGACCCGGGTCCGCTCGATCGCCTCCGGAGCGAGCCGGCCGGTGGCGTCCACGCCCTGACCGAGCCGGACGATCTCCATCCGCCGGCTCCGGTCGACAAGCGGTGCGGCCGGTCCCGCCGACGGGTCGGGCAGGTCGGCGACCAGCATCCGGATCGAGTTGGTGCCACAGTCGATGGCCGCCACACGCGTCGTCACGGCGAGAACCCTACCGCCACCGCCGACCCACTCCTCCGACCACCGCATCACGGACTGTAGCCACACCATCGGTGACTCTCCGAAGTCGAGCAGCCGAGGCACCCGCCATACCCATCGCCCCCTTTGCTCTGCTTACCTATACGCAACCCCCTCATGAACAGGGGTTCCTGGAAAGCCCGGTCAGATCCATACCCAGCCATCCATCACCGAAAGTAAACCTGTGCGTATGGGTAAGCAGAGCAAAGGGCGGAGGTGGCACGTGGGCCGGCGGGGAGTCGGACACAGCGAGTGACAGCGCAACCCGGGTGACGGCGCAGAGTGGCCGCGGGCGGGGCGGGGCGGGGCGGGGCGGTCAGAGGCGTAGCAGCATGCGGGTGTTGCCCAGGGTGTTCGGCTTGACCCGTTCCAGGTCGAGGAACTCGGCGACACCCTCGTCGTACGAACGCAGCAGCTGCTCATAGACCGGGTGCGGCACCGGGGCGCCGTCGATCTCGGTGAAGCCGAACGAACCGAAGAACCTGGTCTCGAAGGTCAGCACGAAGATGCGGGCCACCCCCAGCTCCCGTGCCGCGTCGATCAGCTCCGCAACGATCCGGTGCCCGATCCGCTGGCCCCGACAGCGGGGATCGACCGCCACCGTACGGATCTCGGCCAGGTCCTCCCACATGACGTGCAGCGCGCCGCAGCCCACCACCGCACCGTCGGAGACCCGGCTGGCGACCCGGAACTCCTGCACGTCCTCGTACAGGGTGACGGTGGCCTTGCTGAGCAGACGGCGATCGTCGGTGTAGGTGTCGACCAGTCGTCGGATCGCCCGCACATCGGCGGTCCGGGCCCGCCGGACCACGACCTCGCCCTCGCTCACCCGGCCTCCGGGACGTCGACACAGCGTCCGGTCGTCCACCACGGTTCGACCAGGTCGAGCGTCTCGTCGCCGAACGGGTTCACCCCCGGCCCGGCGGCGAGCGCGTGGCCGAGCTGGACGTGCAGGCACTTCACCCGGCCGGGCATCCCGCCGGCCGAGATGCCGGCGATCTCGGGCACCTCGGCGATGGCGTCCCGCCGGGCCAGATAGTCCTCATGGGCCGCGCGGTACCGGGCGGCCAACTCCGGGTCGGTGGCCAGCCGCTCCGCCATCTCCTTCATCAGCCCGGCCGACTCCAACCGGCTGCACGCCGCGGTCGCCCGGGGGCAGGTCAGATAGAACAGCGTCGGGAAGGGAGTGCCGTCGGCCAGCCGGGGAGTCGTCTCCACCACGTCGGGCAGGCCGCACGAGCACCGGTGGGCCACCGCCCGGGTACCGCGGGGCGGGCGTCCGAGCTGCGCGGCCACCGCGGCCAGGTCGGCCTCCGTGGCCGGCTCCCGCTTCGGCGGGGGTACGGAGGCCGCCGCCGGCTCCTGCGGTGGTACGACAGTCACGATGCCATCTCTCGTCGGGTGCTCAGTCTTCGGTCTGGTGGGCGTCCGCAGCTCGCACGCTGGACCAGAGAGTGTCGTACCAGGGGTCGGGGGTGACCGGCGTTGCCGGGCCCTCGGCGGTGCCCGCCTCGCGGGCCGCACCGGCCGGGTCGTCGAGCAGGATCAGCATCTTCTCACCGGGCCGCCGCATGAAGAACCGCTCCCGGGCCTGGGTCTCGATGTACGCCTCGTCCTGCCACTTCTCCGCCTGGGTGGTCAGCTCGGCGATCAGCTTCCGCTGGGCCGCCTGCGCAGCCTCCATCCGCTCGATGTCGGCCTGCTGGTCCAGGTAGACCCGGACCGGATAGGTGTATGCGAGGGCGAGGGCGATCAGCACCGCGAACAGCACTGTGGCCCGGCCGGTGAGACCTCGGGATCGGGGTGCGGACAGCCGCGTCACGGCACCACCGGCAGCCGTGCGCCGGGCGGCGGCGGGGCGCTTGGCGGAGCGTACGCCCTCGGCACCGCGGGCGGCCGACGGCGCCCGGCCGGCGGCGGACCGCGACTCGGCGCGGACACCGCCGTCGCGGGCCGTGCCGGGCCGGCCAGCGCGGGCCGGTCGACGGACCGGACGCTGGCCACCCGGCGTGCGGCGCTGCTGCATCACACCCCTCCCCCGAGGTACGGCATCCGTCAGGCGGAACGGTAACGCGGGAAGGCACCCGCCCCGGCGTACCGCGCCGCGTCGGCCAGTTCCTCCTCGATCCGCAGCAGCTGGTTGTACTTCGCGACGCGGTCCGACCGTGCCGGGGCACCGGTCTTGATCTGGCCGCAGCCGGTGGCCACCGCCAGGTCGGCGATGGTGGTGTCCTCGGTCTCGCCGGAGCGGTGGCTCATCATGCACTTGAAGCCGGCCCGGTGGGCGAGATCCACCGCGTCCAGCGTCTCGGTGAGCGAGCCGATCTGGTTGACCTTGACCAGCACCGCGTTGGCCGCCTGCTCGGCGATGCCCCGGGCGATGCGCTGCGGGTTGGTGACGAACAGGTCGTCGCCGACGATCTGGACCCGGTCACCGATCGCCGCGGTCAGCGTCTGCCAGCCGGTCCAGTCGTCCTCGGCCAGCGGGTCCTCGATGGAGACGATCGGGTACGCGTCGGCCAGCTTGGTGTAGTACTCGCTCATCTCCGCGGCGCTCTTGGCCGCGCCCTCGAAGGTGTAGCTGCCGTCGGCGAAGAACTCGGTGGCGGCGACGTCGAGGGCGAAGACGATGTCGGTGCCGAGCCGGTAGCCGGCCTTCTCCACCGCCTCGGCGATCAGGTCCAGCGCGGCGGCGTTGGTGGGCAGGTTCGGTGCGAAGCCGCCCTCGTCGCCGAGCCCGGTGGACAGGTCCTTCTTCTTCAGCACCGACTTGAGCGCGTGGTACACCTCGGCGCCGGAGCGCAGCGCCTCCCGGAAGCTGGGCGCGCCGATCGGCGCGATCATGAACTCCTGGATGTCGACGTTGCTGTCGGCGTGCGCCCCACCGTTGAGGATGTTCATCATCGGCACCGGCAGCAGGTGCGCGTTCGGCCCGCCCAGGTAGCGGAAGAGGCTCAGGTCGGCGCTGCCGGCCGCGGCCTTGGCCACCGCCAGGGAGACTCCGAGGATCGCGTTGGCGCCCAGCTCGGCCTTGTTGTCGGTGCCGTCGATGTCGAGCATCTTCTGGTCGATCGCCCGCTGCTCGCTGGCTTCGTAGCCGATGAGCTGGTCGACGATGCGGTCCTCGATGTTGGCGACCGCCTTCTCCACTCCCTTGCCCAGGTAGCGGCCCTTGTCACCGTCGCGCAGCTCGATCGCCTCGAAGGCGCCGGTCGAGGCGCCGGAGGGCACCGCCGCCCGGGAGATCGTGCCGTCGTCGAGCCCGACCTCGACCTCGACCGTCGGGTTGCCCCGCGAGTCCAGGATCTCCCGAGCCTCGATTACCTCGATGGTTGCCACTGAGTCGCTCCTCGTTCGTGTGGTCTCGTCCGGTTTGGGCCGCGACGGTGCGGCAGCGGCAGGTGTTGAACGCAGCGTATCGGTCCCCGCTCCCCGGCACGGCGACCGGGCGGGTCAACGACCACGCTCCGGTACCCGACGGGTCGGACATTCCCGGATTCTCATGCCTCAACCGGCAACCGGTTTGCACGAGTGGGACCCGATCGACAAGGCTGGTCGCCATGCCCGCCGCCTCGACCACTCTCCGTACGCTCGCTGTGTCGGTCATCGCGTTGCTCACCGTTACCGGCTGTCAGGCGCTGGACGACGCCGGACGGGCCATGGGTCGATCCGACATCGTCAACGATCTCGCCGCGCGGATGGACCGGGCGCTGGAGCTGACCTACTCGGCGGAGTACCAGCTTCCCGGCGGGCGGAGCGCCTCGTTCGTCCAGTCGCAGGACCCGGCCCGGTCCAGCTACACCTGGCCCGGCGGAAAGTTGACCGTCACCGACGAGGCGACCACCCGGTGCGACACCGACGGCGACCGGACCGTCTGCACGCTTGAGGAACCACCCGCGCCCAACAGCAAGCCCTCGGTCGTGGTCTTCGCCGAGGCCGAGCTACAGGGGCTGGTCACTCCTCCGATGGTGATGGGGCGGCTGACCGCCGCGGCGTTGGATCCGGATGCGGTCATCACCGAGCGCAGCAGCACGGTCGTCGGCCACCACGCGACCTGTGTCGACGTACGCCAGGACGCGGAGAGCTTCACCGCCTGCGTGACCGGGGAGGGTGCGCTGGGCAGCTTCACCGGCCAGGTCGACGGGCAACCTGTCGAGTTGGCGCTGAGCCGCTTCCGCGATCAGGTCGACGGCGGCGCCTTCGACCTGCCGGCAGGCGCCGACGTGGTGGACCGGCGCACCGAGGGCCCCTGAGCCAACACCCCGGCAGCCGGGCGGGGCGCGGCCTACAGGTCGAGCAGGGTACGCAGGTGGCGCGGGGGTGGGCTGCCGTGGGCGAGCATCCGGTCGTGCCAGTCCCGCAGCGACACGTGGGGTGGCCGGGCGGCGGCGATCTCGGCCACCTCGCTGTAGCCGACGAAGTACGTGGACAGCTGCGCCGAGGTCAGCAGCGCGCGGCGCCATTTGCCCGCCGCCTCGCCCTCCTCCTGGAAGCCGCGTCCGGTCAGCAGCGCCATCGCCTCGGCCTCGGGCAGGTCCTCGGCGTGCGTCAGCTGGTCGAGCAACGCGTTGAGGGTCATCCGTAGCTGCATCTTCAGCTGCTGCAACCGCACCGGCAGGCCACCGAAGTCACGGCCGACCATCAGCTCCTCGGCGTAGACCGCCCAGCCCTCGACGAACGGGCCGGAGCGGATCAACGCCCGTACCCGGGTGGTGCCGGCGTAGCGCCGGGCGTGGGCGAGTTGGAGGAAGTGGCCCGGCATCGCCTCGTGCACGGTGAGGTTGCGGATCATGTGGTCGTTGTACTCGCGGTAGAACGACTCCACCCGGCGGGCGGGCCAGTCCACCGGCGTCGGCGCGATGCAGTAGAACGTCGGCACGGCGGCTGTCTCCAGGCCGCCGGGCGCATCGCAGTAGGCCACTGCCACGCCCCGGGCGAACTGTGGCATCACCTGGATGGCGCACGGGTCCTCCGGCACGGTCACCAGGTCGTTGGCCCGGACGAAGTCACTCGTCTCGTCCAGGGTGATCGAAGCCAGGTCCACGATGGTGTGGTCGTCGGGATGTTCGGCGGCGAGCAGGTCGAGGGCTCTGCGTACGGTCTCGTCGTCGGCCGGACCACCGACCAGCTCGACCGCCGCCGCGCGGATCTCGTCGGTGACCCGGTCGAGGTTCGCCCAGGCCCGGCGCTGGATCTCGGCGGCGCCCAACTCGGTGTCGAGCTCGTGCCACAGGCGTGCCTCCCAGCGCCGCCGGCCCAGCCGGGGATCGCGCCCCGGGCCGGCGTCGGCTGCCAGGCCGGCGTGCAGCCAGGCGACGAACTCGTCGAGCGCGGCCAGCGCCGCGGTGGCGGCCGGCTCGATCCGGTCGATCCCGGCAGGCGCCTGCGCGAGCAGCGCGGGTACCTCGTCGCGGATCAGCGCCGCCACACCGGTGAACTGCCCGACCGCCGTCTCGACGTGCACCCGGGGCATGTCACGCAAGGTCGCGCGCGCGGTCGCCAGCGCATCCGGTACGGCGGCGAGGCGGCCGGCGAGGGCGGTCAACCGCACCTCCACCGGCGCGTACGGGCGGGACAGCAGGGCGTGCAGCAGTGGACCGGGGTTGTGCACGAGCGGATCCCACTCGTGCCCTCGGATCTCGGTCAGCTCGAACAGTTCCCGGTCGACCAGGGCGGAGAGCAGGGCGTGGTCGACGCGCTCCTCGATGTCGAGGTCGTCGGGGTCGAATTCGACCAGCGCGCTCGCCGCGTCGACAAGCATCGCCCGGTCTGCCGCGACCGCGTCGGCCGAGAAATCCGGCAGCCGGTCGTCGACCCGATGATCCCCCGCAGTTGCCGCAAGCTCCGGTCGGCTCCCCAGCAACGCCTCGACAACCCGCTCCCCCACCACCTGAAACCGCTCCACCCCCCGACCCTAACCACCCCCACCCAAACCCGCCCGCCAGCGCTCCACCCCCACCCCACCCGGTTGATCATGAGGTTAGCGGCACCGAATCCGACAATTCGCGCCGCCAACCTCATGATCAACTCAGCTGGGTGGGGTGGTTGGGCAGGTGGATTCGGTGGTGCGGATTGTTTGGGCGTGGGACAGGGCGGTGCGGCGTAGGGCGGCCTCGGGGTCGAGGTCGGTCGTGCGGGCCTGGGCGACCAGGGCGAGCAGCTGGGCGCCGAGGGTGGTCTCGGGATCGGGTTGTGCCTCCGGTGACGGCAGGGGCGTCGTGATGCTGACCCGGGCGGCACGCTCCAGGATCTTCGCTGCCAGGGCGAGCGCCGGCTGGCTCAATGCGATGCCGTCGAGGACGGAGTCGCGGGCCTTCTCCGCCTGCTTGATCCGCTCCCAGTTGGCGGTGATCTCCTCCAGGGTGCCGGCCTCGGCACCGGCGAAGACGTGCGGGTTGCGCCGGATCATCTTGTCCACCAGCCCACCGGCCACGTCGTCGATGCTCCAGCGTTCGTCCTCGGGCAACTCCTCGGCCAGCCGGGCGTGCAGCACCACCTGGAGCAGCACGTCGCCCAGCTCCTCGCGCAGCGCGTCGGTGTCCCCGGCGCTGATCGCGTCGTACGCCTCGTAGCTCTCCTCCAGCAGGAACCCGGCCAGGCTGCGGTGGGTCTGCGCCCGCTTCCACGGATCCCCGCCGGGCGAGAGCAACCGGTCGAGCACGGCCACCGCGTCCAGCAGCCGCGCGCCCGGCGGATCCCACGAGCCGTACATCAGCTCCAACTCCGCCAGCCCCGGCTCGCGGGCCAGGCGTAGCCCCAGCTCCCGGGCCAGCGACTCGTCCCCGGCCGGGCCGGCCAGCCAGACCACCGTGTCCTGCGCCGCCGCCGCGTCCAGCAGCGACGGCACCGGCGGCCCGTCGAGCACCCGCACCTCGGCGCCCGCCGACCGCAGCGCCGTGGTCAGCTCGCTCTCCTCGGCGGCCAGCACCGGAGCCGCGCGTACGACGTCCCAGGCGGCTGCCGTCAACAGCCCGGCCGGCAACCGGGGCGAGGTCACCAGCAGGACGATCCGGGGCATGCTCAGCCGTCGGTCGGTACGGCCGGCTCGGGCCGCGGCCTCGGGGTGGAGATGTCGTTGACCGCGTCGGAGGCCGGCTCACCCAGCGGCACGCCCACCGCGACGGCCTGCCCGGTGAAGCTCAGCACCGGGAACACCAGCGGCCGGTACCGGGGGTTGACCGTCACGTCGTACGTCTCGACGGCCTCCCGCAGCGAGTTGCGGTTGGCCAGGGCCTGACGCAGCTGCTCCCCGTCGAGCTGGGTGGCGGCCTGCTCGACGGTCACCTCGGGCGGCACCGCGCCGGCCCGCTTGCCCGCCTCGACCAGGTCAGTCAGCTCCTGCTCGGTGGGGGCCACCGGAGCGCCGATCGGGATGCCGGACAGGCAGGTGTACAGCTCAGCGACCTGCCGCACGTACCCGGTCTCCGGGCTCAGACCGATGCCCTGCGCCACCTGCGCGGGGTCGACCTGGCTCTGCGGCCGGTAACCCTCGTCGGCGGAGATCCGCTCGCAGACCTCGCTGAGCACCAGGGTGCTCACCACCTGGCTACGCCCGGGCAGTTGGGGCTCCTGGCCGGGCAGCTGGGGCTCCTCGCCGGGCGGCACCTCGGCTCCCTCGGTCGGGGTCGGGTTCTTCGCCTGAGCGTCGTCGATGACCTCGGTGACCGCGTCCTCGGTGATCCGGTGGTCACCGACGTACGCGGCGACACCAGGCTCGGAACGGCAACCGGCGAGGGCGACGAGGCCGACCGCCACGCTGGCGACGGCGACAAGACGACGAGCACGCATGCCCGTCACTCTCTCATGCCCCACCCCACCCACCCCTGACAGGTCCCCCGCGCCCGCCCACCCCACCCGACGATCATTAAGCGGTTGT